>NZ_BAAALF010000104.1:0-28434 GCF_039528135.1 Kitasatospora nipponensis
CTCCCCCCCGCGGCCCCCGCCCCCAGGGGCAGCGCGCCGGCCGCCGGCGCGCTGCCCTCGGCCGCCCCCACGACCACCGCCGCCCGCCCGCCGGCCCCGCACATCATGGACTTCGCCCAGGGCCCGAGCGCCCCGCCCCGGTCACGGCCGCCGGTCCCCGCCGCGCCGGAGCAGGCCGGCGCCGGGGCCGCGGGGGGCGGCGCGGGCGGGGTGGACGGCTGCTCTGCGTCCCGTGGACCCTGCCGCCGGACGCGGGCGGCGCGCCCGGGGCCGGCTGCCGCTGGCTGCGGGCGCACGGCTACCCCGCGTTCGCCGTCCACGGCCGTGACCGGCTGGTGCTGGACACCGACCGGGACGGCGTCGCCTGCGACCGGGGCGACGCCGGCGCCACCGGCTGACCCGGCCGGACGGGCCCGACGGTCCGGCGCGGGAGGGGTCAGCTGATCCAGGCCGAGGTCATCGCCTGCACGGCCGAGCCGTCGAGGTCGGCGAGCTTCCCGCCGGCGAACGCGGCGGCCGCGGCCGAGGTCTGGATCCGGAACGCCGGCCGCGGCGCCTGGAGCGCCTCGACGATGGGGGCCGCCGCCTGCGCGGAGGTCTGGGCGTTGGCGAACGCGCCACGGGTGCGCTCCAGGTACGCCGCCAGCGCGGGACCGTAGGGCCCGGCCGCCTCGACGGCGCCCGGCCCGACGCCGACGTTGCTGACGAACTCGCTGGTCACCGGGCCCGGCTCGACCACGCTGACCGCGACGCCCAGGCTCCCGGCCACCGGGGCCAGCGACTCCATGAAGCCCTCGACCGCGAACTTGGCCGCGCAGTACGCCTCGTTGAACGGCTGGCCGATCACGCCGCCGACGCTGGTGACCGTGATCACCCGGCCGTGCGCGGCCCGCAGGTGGGCCAGCGCCGCCTTGGTCACGTGCAGGACGCCGAAGAAGTTGACCTCCATGACGTCGCGCACCGCCTCGATGCCCTCCTGCTCCAGGGTGCCGACGTGGCCGGAGCCGGCGTTGTTCACCACCGCGTCCAGCCGCCCGTGGTCAGCGACCACGCCGGCCACGCAGGCCTCGGCGGCGGCCGCGTCGGTCACGTCCAGCGGGCGCACCTCGATCCGGTCGGCAACGCCGGCCTCCTTGGCCGCGTCCAGCAGCGCGCCCGAGCGCGCGGTGTCGCGCATGGTGGCGACCACCTGCCAGCCCGCCTCGGCGGCGGCCAGCGCGGTGGCCAGGCCGATCCCGGTGGAGGTGCCGGTGATCAGGACGGTCCGGGTGCTCTCGCTCTTCGTCACGGTCGCTCGCCTCTCGGTGCTCTCAGTACTTATGACTCATAACTACTATCGTTGATAACTATGCAGTCCGATATTTCTGGCTGTCAAGCTCTTCGGTAGAGTGCAGGCATGGTTCACCCGTCCGACCAGGTCACCCCGCAGGTCGTCGCGCTCTTCGCCGCGATCAACCGGCGCTACACCCGCGAGTCCGAGCGGGCCGCCGGCGCGCACGAGCTCACCGCACTGCAGGCCAAGGCCCTGCTGGCGGTGCAGCAGCCGGTGCCGATGCGCCGGGTGGCCGAGCTGCTGCACGCCGAGCCGTCCAACGTGACCGCCATCGTGGACCGGCTGGAGTCGCGCGGTCTGGTCGAGCGGCACGCCGACCCCGGCGACCGCCGGGTCAAGCTGGTCGCCGCCACCGCCGCCGGCCGCGAGGTCGGCACCGACCTGCGGGCCCGGATGCCGTTCGCCGCCGCGCCGCTGGCGGCGCTGAGCCCCGCGCTGCGCGCCCACCTGCGCGAGCTGCTCCAGCTGGTCCTCGGCGACGACCCCTCCTGACCTCCGCCCCCAGCGCCCGCCCGGCCCCAGGACGACGCCCCCACCGACGACGGCGCCGCCCCCGGTCGAAGGACCGGGGGCGGCGCCGTGGTGCGAACAGGTGGCTGTGGACTACCAGCCGGCGGTCTCCATCGCCGCCTGCTCCGCGCCGGCCCGCTTCTGGTTGCGCGGGTGATCACGCTTGAGGAACCAGGTGCGCGCCGAGACGAACCACCACAGGGCGGCGAAGCCGACCACGATGGCCACCGCCACCGGGGCGTAGTTGAAGTTCTTCGCGGTGATCGGGTTGACCTGCGGCAGCATGAACAGCACGGTGATCAGCAGCACCCAGCAGACCGCGACGATGCCGATCGGACGGCTGAACTTGCCCAGGTGCCACGGGCCGCGCTGGAAGTTCTCCCCCTGGCGCAGCCGCAGGAAGGTCGGGATCACGTAGGCGATGTACAGGCCGATGGTGGCGATCGAGGTCACCGCGGCGTACGCGGTGGCGTTGATCAGGTCCGGCAGGCCCAGCGCCAGCGCGCCGCCGACGGCCAGCCACACCGCGTTGGTGGGCGTGCGGGTGTTGGGGTTGATCTGGTGCCAGACCCGGCTGAAGGGCAGCGCGCCGTCCCGCGAGAAGGCGTAGATCATGCGGGAGTTGGCGGTGACCGAGGCCATGCCGCAGAACAGCTGGGCACCGATCACGATCAGCAGCAGCAGCTTGCCGCCGGTGGCACCGAGGGCGTCGATGAAGACCTGCGCCGGCGGCACGCCGGTGGTGGTGTTCAGCGTGCTGTCCCAGTTCTGGATGGCGAAGGTCAGGCCGACGATCAGCACGAAACCGGCGATCCAGGAGAGCCAGATCGAGCGGACGATGCCGCGCGGGCCGGCCACCGCGGCGTCGTTGGTCTCCTCCGTCATGTGCGCCGAGGCGTCGTAGCCGGTGAAGGTGTACTGGGCGACCAGCAGGCTCAGCAGGCCGACGTAGAACGAGGAGTGGAAGCCGGTGCCGTTGACGAAGTGCCCGAAGACGAAGCTCGCCGACTGGTGGTGCGAGGGCACGATCGCCAGCGCGCCGACGATCACCAGCACGCCGCCGACGTGCCACCAGACGCTGACGCTGTTCAGGATGGCGACCATCCGCACGCCGAAGGTGTTCAGCGCACCGTGCAGCAGCAGGATCGCGGCGAACAGGATCATGGTGTGGTCGGCACTGGTGGCGAAGCTGAACTGCAGGTCCAGGTAGGCGTTCAGGAAGGTGGCCGCGCCGAAGTCGACGCCGGCGGTCACCGCGACCTGGCCCAGCACGTTGAACCACCCGGTGAACCAGGCCCAGGCCGCCGCCGAGCGCGGCGGGGCCATCTCCTTGGCCCAGAAGTACAGGCCCGCGGAGGTCGGGTAGGAGGAGCAGACCTCCGCCATCGCCAGGCCCACGACCAGGGTCATCGCCCCGACCAGCACCCAGCCCCAGGTCAGCATGGCCGGGCCGCCGGTGTTGAGACCGAACCCGTAGAGGGTCAGGCAGCCGGACAGGATGGAGATGATGGTGAAGGAGACCGCGAAGTTCGAGAAGCCGGACATGCGGCGCGCCAGCACCTGGGTATAACCCAGTTGGGCCAGGCGCTCCTCATCTGACATGTGGTCGGGTTCCAGGGGCATGGTGGATCTTCCTCTCGGGGGGCGAGGCCGTGATCAGGCCGGGGAAAGCCTGGTGCGGGAGACTAGGGGATGACGATCGGGGAAGGAATGGGCTGGGCACCGGAACGGACGCGTGGGAGAGCGTCCCGGTGGCCGTGGCGAGCCGGCCTGCGGCCGGCACGGCCTGCGGCAGCGGCGTCAGTGCCGTTGCTGGTGAAGTAAGTTGACGATGCCTCAGGTCTAGCGTCGCCAACGCGTGGCCTTGGTCGAACTCATCGCCCGATCGCGGTGTTTGAGGAACAGCTGCTCCGCCTCGCCGCAGTAGGCCCAGGGCAGTCGGCCGAAGTGCGGGCCGAGTTGCTCGAAGACCTCCCGCGCCTCCTCGTGGCGGCCGGCGAAGGACAGGGCGTGCGCCAGGTAGTTGGCGTCGTCCATGAAGTTGGCGTGCCGCTGGGGTGAGCGGTAGCGCCACCAGTGTTCCAGCACCCGGTCGATGTCCGGGCAGTCGGTCCACGGATGGATCGTCATCCCGTAGTTGCGCGGGTTCTGTTCCATCCGGTGCCGGTAGTGCTCGGCCTGGGCGACCAGCAGCAGGACCGCGATCGGCGTTCCGTGCGGCGCCTGTTGGGCCCGCTCGTGCGCCCAGTCGAACATCAGCGCGCTGGTGCCCTGGTTGCGGGGCATCAGGTACGCGAGCAGTTCGTGGTGGCCCTCGCGACTGTACGGATCGCGCCGGCAGACCTCGTCCCAGAGCTGCTGCATCAGCGAGCCGTCGGGTGCGAGGGTGCGGGTCAGCGCCATCAGCACCAGCCAGGGCGAGGGGTCCGGCGGCGCGGCGTCGGCGGCCTGCAGACTGGTCTGCCAGGCCAGGTCCAGCAGTTCCTGGCCCTCGGCCTCGCCGGCCAGGATCGCCCGCAGCGCCTGGACGTGAGCGAGCATCACCAGTGCGTCCACGCTGTCGGGTTCGGCCGCCGCCCAGGTCTCGGCCCAGCGCAGCCGCACCCCCTGGCGCGCCAGGATCTGCAGTCGGAAGACCCGTCGGTCCCAGTCGTGCCCGGTGGCGGCGATCAGATCGCGCGGCCCGTCCCAGCGGCCCATCGCGGCGTCCTCGCAGACGGTGCGCAACATCCGGTCGTCGCGGGCCGGATGGGAGTCCAGCGCCTGCGCGTTGCGGCCCGGTCCCTTAGCCACGGCAGGCCCCTGCCATCAGTAAGAATAGGGACTTCGGTGTCACGGCCGCTCTTCTCCGTTTCCCGAGTCCGAGCACAACCGTGCGGACTCCGGGTGATGTCTACATGCCAATACGCAGCGTCAGCGTTGGGTCGCGCTCTGCGGAAGAAGAAAATCAGACCTGCGTACGGTCGCAATAGGGCTCACAGGGGGTCCACTCGCCCAAACAGGGCGCACAAGGGGTCACAGTCGGACACGAATTCGCTCATCTCACCCCGAGGGCCCCGGATGCAGCCCTACAGTCCCCTGCATGAGCAGTGGTACAGACATCGCACCTGCCCCCGCACGGCGGGCGAACTGGCAGCTCACCGCTCTCATCGAGCAGGCCGCCATGTCCAACAAGCAGTTCGCCCGCGCGGTTCGGGACACCGCGGTGCGCCACGGACGTGACGCCAAGTGCACCCACACGAGCGTGCAGCGCTGGCGCGACGGGCGGATGAGCCGGGCGGTGCCGCCCGAACTCATCGCCGAGACACTGTCGCTGGCACTGGGTCGGATCGTCAGTGTCACCGACATCGGCATGGCCGGTGCCACCCGTACCAGTCAACCCCCGTGGACGGCCGAGTTCCTGGACGATCCGGCCGAGCTCACCAGTACGCTGCGCGCCCTGTGGGTCAGTGACCTGGACCAGCACAGCTCGACCCGCGGCGAGATCCCGGCGGGCGCGCTGAGCGGCCCGGCCCTGCACTGGCTGGTGGCCGACGCCGCCCCCGCGCCGGTGGGTCGCGGCACCGGACCCGGCAGCGGCCTGGAGGTGACCGCCGCCGACCTCACCCGGTTCCGCAGCACGCTGCAGGCCTTCGACCTGATCGCCCGCCGCACCGGCGGCGCCGCCGCCCGGCTGCCCGCCGTGCAGTACCTGCACAGCAGCCTCACCCCGCTGCTGACCGGCCGCTACTCCGGGGCCACCGGCCGCAGCCTGTTCGGCGCCGCCGCGCTGGCCCAACTGGCCATCGGGCGCTACACGCACGACGCGGGACTGCACGGACTGGCCCGGCGCTACCTGCTGCTGGCGCTGTGCCTGGCCCACCAGGCCGACGACCGGCTGCTGGGCGCGCACATCCTGACCACGCTGGCCGAGCACGCCTACACCGTCGGCGACCAGCAGGCCACCTTCAACCTGGTGCGCGCCGCGCTCACCAGCACCACCGGCCACAGCCCGCGGGCCCGGGCCGCGCTGCACGCCGCCGAGGCCCGCGCGCAGGCCGCCCGGCAGAACGCGGCGGCGGCCGCGCTCAGCCTGGGCCGGGCCGCCAAGGGGCTGGCCCGGGCCAGCCCCGACGACGTGGCCTGGCTCGACTACTTCGGCCAGGCCGAACTCGCCGACACCGGCCTGCGCTGCCGCCTGGACCTCGGCGACTACGCCGGCGCCCGGGCCGAGGCCGCGCTGGCGAGCGCCGCCCGCGCCCCGGAGCGGCTGGTCGACCAGGTGCTCGCGCACTGCCTGCTGGCCACCGCGTACTTCCGGCTCGGCGAGCCGGCCGAGGCCTGCACCGCCGTCGAGGCGGCGCTGGACGGCGCGGAGGGCATGCAGTCGGCCACCGTGACGGGCCAGTTGGCCCAGCTCTCCGGCTACCTCGACCCCCACCGCGAGACCCGGCGGGCCGCCGCCCTGATCCGCCGCATCCGCGGCGCCCGCCCGGTCTGGGGCCGGCGCCGGCCCTCAGCAGATCCGCGGCAGCTGCTCCCCCAGCGGCAGGTCGACCACCCGGGTGCCGCCGAGCGCGGTGCGCGCCACCACCATCCCCGGGTGCTCGGCCACGCACTCGCCGATCACGGCCGCCTGCGCGCCCAGCGGGTGGGCGCGCATCGCGGCCAGCACCGCCTCGGCGTGCTCACGCGGGACGAACGCCACCAGCTTGCCCTCGTTCGCCACGTACATCGGGTCCAGGCCCAGGATCGCGCAGGCGTTGGCGACCTGCGGCGGCACCGGCACGCTGCGCTCGACGATCGTCACGCCGACCTGCGCCGCCGCCGCGATCTCGTTCAGCGCGGCGGCCAGCCCGCCCCGGGTGGGGTCGCGCAGCACGTGCAGGTCGGGGGTGACCGCCAGCATCGCCTCCACCAGGCCGCCGAGCGCGGCGCAGTCGCTGCTGATCTCCACCCCGAACTCCAGGCCCTCGCGCACGCTCATGATCGCCACGCCGTGCAGGCCGATCTCCCCGCTGACGATCACCACGTCGCCCGGCCGCGCGCGCTGCGGGCGCAGGTCGACGCCGGCCGGGATCAGGCCGATCCCGGCGGTGTTGAGGTAGAGGCCGTCGCCGTGGCCGGACTCCACCACCTTGGTGTCGCCGGTCACCACCTCCACCCCCGCGGCCCGGGCGGCCGCCCCCATGGCCTGGGCGACCCGCCCGACCACGGACATCTCCACGCCCTCCTCCAGGATCGCCGCGCAGGAGAGGTAGGCGGCCCGGGCCCCGCTCATGGCCAGGTCGTTGACGGTGCCGTTGACCGCCAGGTCGCCGATGCAGCCACCCGGGAAGAAGAGCGGGCGCACCACGAACGAGTCGGTGGAGAAGGCGAGTCGGGCGCCGCCCAGGGTGAGCGCCGCCGAGTCGGCCAGCGCCGCCTGGGTGGCGCTGGCGAAGGCCGGGCCGAAGACGTTGGCCACCAGCTCGGCCGACATCGCGCCGCCGCCGCCGTGTCCCATCACCACCCGCGGGTAGTCGCGCAGCGGCATCGGGCAGCTCCAGCCGGAGAAGTCCGGTGCACCGGTCGCCGCTGCGGTGAGGGTGCCGGTTAGGGTGCCGGTGAGGGTGTCGGTGTCAGCCAACGGGGCTCGCCTCCAGGGATACGGCCGGCACGCCCAGCCTGCGGTAGAGGTAGTAGGCCGCGCAGGCGCCCTCGCTGGAGACCATGGTGGCCCCCAGCGGGGTGCGCGGGGTGCACAGGGTGCCGAAGGCCTCGCACTCGTGCGGCTTGAGCAGGCCCTGCAGCACCTCGCCGCTGCGGCAGGCGGCCGGCTCGCGGGTGGTGATCGCCGCGACGTCGAAGCGGTGCTCGGCGTCCTGCTCGCGGTAGCGCTCGGAGAGCCGCCAGCCGCTGGCGGGGATCACCCCGATCCCGCGCCAGGCGCGGTCGGTGACCTCGAAGACGTCCTCCAGCATGGCCCGGGCCGCCGCGTTGCCCTCCTCGCGCACCGCCCGGGGGTAGGCGTTCTCCACGGTGTGCTCGCCACGCTCCAGTTGGCGCACCGTGCGCCGCACGCCCTCCAGGATGTCCAGCGGCTCGAAGCCGGTGACCACGATCGGCACCCGGTAGCGCTCGGCCAGCTCCGGGTACTCCTCGGTGCCCATCACGCTGCAGACGTGCCCGGCGGCCAGGAAGCCCTGCACCCGGCAGTGCGGCGACTCCATGATCGCGCTGATCGCGGGGGGCACCCGCACGTGCGAGACCAGCATGCTGAAGTTGCCGATCCCCAGCTTCCTGGCCTGGTGGACCGTCATCGCGTTGGGCGGGGCGGTGGTCTCGAAGCCGATGCCGAAGAAGACCACCTCGCGCTGGGGGTTCTCCTGGGCGATCCGCAGCGCGTCCAGCGGCGAGTAGACCACCCGCACGTCGCCGCCCTCGCCGCGCACCCGGAACAGGTCCCGGTCGCTGCCGGGCACCCGCAGCATGTCGCCGAAGGAGCAGAAGATCACCTCGGGGCGGGCCGCGATCTCCAGCGCCTTGTCGATCACCTCCAGCGGGGTGACACAGACCGGACAGCCCGGGCCGTGGATCAACTCGATCCCCTCGGGCAGCAGTTGGTCGATGCCGTGCCGGATGATGGTGTGCGTCTGGCCGCCGCAGACCTCCATCAGCGCCCACGGCCTGGTCACCGTGGCGCGGATGTCGTCCAGCAGCCGCCGGGCCAGCTCCGGGTTCTGGAACTCCTCCAGGTACTTCACTGTCCGTCCTCCCGCACCACGTGACCCGCGCCGGCCGCACCGACCTGCGCGACCTCGGCGACTTCCTCGACCGCTTCGAGACCGCCCCAGGCCGGCTCGCCGGCCGCTGCCGCCGCCTCCCAGGGGTCGCCGAACTCCTCCTGGAGGAGGCCGAGTTCGGCGAACAGGTCGAGCGTCTTGCGGGCCGACTCCTCGTCCAGGCGCTGCAACGCGAACCCGACGTGCACGATGGCGTACTCACCGACCCCCAGGTCGGGCAGGTACTCCAGGCACACGTCCTTGACCACGCCACCGAAGTCGACGACGGCCATCCTGGTCCCGTCACGCTCCATGATCTCCACTACCCTGCCAGGTACCGCCAGGCACATGGGCTTTCCTCCTCTCCGGCGACCGCCCGTGCGGCCACCATCAGTTGACCGAGGGCCAGCCCTCCGTCGTTGGCCGGCACCTGGCGGTGCCGCAGCACGGTGAAGCCGTCCGCCCGCAGGGCCCGCGCGCAGCCCGCCAGCAGCAGGGCGTTGCCGAAGACGCCACCGGTCAGCGCCGCCGTGCGCACCCCGTGCTCCTCGCGGGCCACGCCGCACAGCCGGCGCACCAGATCGGTGACGGCCGCGTGGAAGCGGGCCGCGATCAGGCCCGGCTCCGCGCCGGAGCGCAGGTCCGCCAGCACCGCCGCGAGGACCGGCGCCGGTTCCGCGAGCAGCGGCGGCGGGCCCGCCTGGTGCGCGCCGTCCGCGCGGCGCAGCGCGAAGCGGTAGCCGTCGGCGGGGCCGTGCGCCAGGGCGGCGGCCTCCAGCTCGATGGCCGCCTGTGCCTCGTAACCGGCCCGGTGGCAGACCCCGGCCAGCGAGGAGACCGCGTCGAAGAGGCGGCCCATGCTGGAGGTCGGCACGCAGTTCAGGCCACGCTCCAACTGTCGCTCCAGCACGACGCGTTCGTCCTCGGGACAGGCCCGCACACAGGGCAGGTCGGCGGACCGATCGAGGCCGGCGGCGTGCAGGTGGGCCAGCGCCATCCGGTAGGGGCGGGCCACCGCGGCGTCCCCGCCGGGCAGGTGGGCGTAGGCCAGGTGCGCCAGCCGCCGGAAGCCGGCGTAGTCGGCCAGCAGCACCTCGCCACCCCAGACCGCGCCGTCCTCACCGTAGCCGGTGCCGTCGAAGGCCACCCCGATCACCGGTTGGGCGCCGTCCAGGCCGTGCTCGGCCATCACCGCGGCGACGTGCGCGTGGTGGTGCTGGACCCGGTGCAACGGGCGTCCCTGCGCACGGCGTTGGGCCCGGTGCGCGGAGCGGTAGCCGGGGTGGCGGTCGGCCGCCAGCAGTTCGGGCTCGACCCCGGTGACCGATCTCAGGTGGTCCACCGCGCGGTCGAAGGCGTGCAGCGTGCCCAGGTCGTCCATGTCCCCGATGTGCGCCGAGAGCCAGGCCGCGCGGCCGCGGGCCAGCGCGAAGGTGTTCTTCAGGTCGCCGCCGACCGCGAGCACCGGGCGCACCGGCAGCGGCAGCGCGATCGGGCGCGGCGCCCAGCCGCGCGAGCGGCGCACCGGCAGCGGCTCGCCGTCCACCACCCGCACCACCGAGTCCTCGCACGGGACCCGGATCGCGCGGTCGTGCGTCAACCAGCCGTCGACCAGCGGCGCGAGCCGCTCCAGCGCCTGCGCGTCGTCGATGACGATCGGCTCGCCGGCCAGGTTGGCGCTGGTCATCACCAGCAGCCGCGGCCCGGGCGGATCGCCGGGCAGGCCCAACAGCAGGCGGTGCACGGGGGTGTAGGCGAGCATCACGCCCAGGTCGGCGCTGCGCGGGGCCACCGCCGGCGCCACCGCCCCGGCGAGCGCGCCGCGGGCGGTGGCCAGGCGCCGCAACAGCACGATCGGGCGCACCGATCCGCTGAGCAACTCCCTTTCGATGTCGCCGAGTTCCACCAGGCCGTCGAGGTCGGCGAGGTCACCGGCGAGCAGCGCGAAGGGCTTGTCACCGCGGTTCTTGCGCCGGCGCAGCAGCGCCACGCTCTCCTCGTTACCCGCGTCGCAGGCGAGGTGGTAGCCGCCCAGGCCCTTGACCGCCAGGATCGCGCCCCGCGCCAGCAGTTCCCTGGCCCCGGCCATCGCCGCCCCCGCCACCTGGTCCGCCGCGCCCGGCACGACCAGGCGCAGCTGCGGACCGCAGGCGTGGCAGCAGAGCGGCTGGGCGTGGAAGCGCCGGTCGGCGGGGTCGGCGTACTCGCGCGAGCAGAGCGCGCAGAGCGGGAAGCCGGCCATCGTGGTGTTGGCCCGGTCGTAGGGCAGCGCGGTGACGATGGTGAAGCGCGGCCCGCAGTTGGTGCAGCTGATGAAGGGGTGGCGGTGCCGGCGGTCCGCCGGGTCGGCCAGTTCGGCCAGGCAGTCGGCGCAGGTCGCGGCGTCCGGCGGGATCAGCGTGCGACTGGGACCGATGGGACTCGAGGCCAGGATGGTGAAGCCGCCGGCCCCGGTGGCGGCCAGCGGCTCGTGGCGCACCGAGGCCACCTCGGCCAGTGGCGGCGCCTCGGTGGCGACCCGCCGGCAGAAGGCGTCCACCGCCTCCGCCCGCCCCTCGATCTCGGCGAGCACGCCCTCGGCGGTGTTGGTGACGTGGCCGGCCAGGTCGAGCTCGGTGGCCAGGGTGAAGACGAACGGCCGGAAGCCCACGCCCTGCACGACCCCCCGCACGGCGACCCGTCGCCGCTGCCGGTCCGCGACCGGCTGCGGGGTCGTCACCTCGGCTCCCCCACCGGCTGCTGCGGCCGGCCGTGCGGCCCGGCGTGCGGCTGGCCGGGCGACTCGGCGTGCGGGTGCGGGTGGTCGGGCAGGTGCGGGTGGTCGTGCGGATGCGCATGGCCGGCCGCCGGCGACGTCGTCGCCGCGGGCGGGACCGCCGGCGGCAGGTAGGACATCACCGGCCGGTGCACCGCGGCACCCTCCAGCACGCCCAGCGCCCGCTCCAGCAGCGCGCCCACGCCCTGCCCGGTCCGCGCCGAGGTGAAGACCACCTCCACCCCCGGGTTGACCCGCGCGACGTTGCCCAGGAAGGCGGCCTCGTCGAACTCCACGGCGCCGGCCAGGTCGGCCTTGGTGACCAGCACCAGGTTGGCCAGCCCGAAGGCGGTGGGGTACTTGAGCGGCTTGTCCTCGCCCTCGGTGACCGCCGCCAGCGCGACCCGCAGCGTCTCGCCGAGGTCGTAGGAGGCCGGGCAGACCAGGTTGCCGACGTTCTCCACGAAGAGCAGCCGGGTCTCGGTGGGCAGCCAGTCGCTCAGGTAGCCGCGCAGCATCACCGCCTCCAGGTGGCACAGGCCGCCGGTGAGCACCTGCCTGACCGGCGCGCCCGAACGGGCCAGCCGCTGGGCGTCGTTCTCGGTGGCGAGGTCGGCGGTCAGGGCCGCCACCGGCACCCCGCGCCGGTGGGCCAGCGCGAGTTCGGCCTCCAGCAGCGCGGTCTTCCCGCTGCCCGGGCTGGAGAGCAGGTTGATCACGGCGGTGCCGCGCGCGGCCAGTTGGGCGCGCAACTCCCGTGCGCTGTCGTCGTTCTTGGCGAGCACGGCCTGCTGGAGGCCGTACAGGTCGGGGGTGCGGCACATCGGGTTCAGCCTTCCTGGTCGGCGGCGGCGTACGCCGGGCCGTCGGCCCACTCGACGTCGAGGATCTGCAGTTCGCGCCCGGCCAGCAGGTCGACCTGCCCGCCACGGCAGTGCGGACAGGTCAGGTCGGGCGGCATCCCCACCGCCCACTCGGCCTCGCACGGCCGGCACCGGGCGCGCGCCGCGACCGTCTCGAAGGCCAGTTCGGCACCCGCCAACACCGTTTCGCTGCAGGCTAGTTCGAAGCAGAAGGCGAGCGAGTCCGGGACCACCCCGGCGAGTTCGCCGACCTGGAGGCGGACCACCGCCACCGCGCCGCGGCCGTGCTCCCGGGCCGCCTGCTCCACCTGCTCCACCACGGCCATCGCGATCGACATCTCGTGCATCGGCCTCGTTCCCCAGGGGGTGATCGGGTGGCGGCGGCGCTGGCGACAGCACCGCCGGCCGGCGGTGGGCAGGGCCGGGCAGGACCCAGTAAAGGGGCGCGGTGGCGGCCACGGCTCGCAGCCGCGCCGCCACCGCGCCCCTCGCTCCGCCATTCGCAGTAAGCGCGGACGGCCGTGGGCGGACCCGCGGTCACATCCGGCGGATCGCCAGGTAGCGCTTGAGGTCGGGCATGGTCTGGCGGGCCAGCGCCCCCAGCACCGCCGCCAGTGTTCCGAGGATCAGGACTTTCCGCATGGTGACGCCTTTCTCATCGTCCGGCTCGCTGTCGTGGCGGCCGGGTCGGCTGCGTGGCGGGACTCGCCCTGCCACGTCTCCTCCTCTGCGAGGACCCGCAGGATCAGCTCGACCGCCTCGTCCACGGCGGCGGTCACGGGGGCGCTCAGCCCGATGCCCTCCTCGACCGACTCGGGCTGGCAGCCGACCACCAGCACCCGCTCGGGCGGCGCGGTGCCGGTACCGGCGCTGAGCGTGGCCAGCAGGGCCAGCACCGCGTCCGGGTTCATCCGGTGGCCGTCCAGGGCGACCGCCTCCACCGGCCCGGCGGTCGGCTCGATCATGACGACCGTGCCCGGCGCGAGACCCCGGTCGGTCGCGTCCACCAGGACCAGCGTCCGGTAGCCCTCCAGGAGCTGGTAGGCCAGGTGGACGCCGCGGACCCCGAAGTCGACCACCTCGACGTGCGCCGGCAGCGGGCGGGTCCGCAGCCGGCGCACCGTCTCCACCCCGAAGCCGTCGTCGCCCAGGAAGAGGTTGCCGACCCCGGCCACCAGCACGCGGTCCACCCCGCTCACCGCTCCTCCGCCAGCGGGGCGACCTCGTCGGGCTGGAAGTAGCGGAAGCGCCCCTGGGCCCGCCACAGGTCGGCGCCCGGATCGCCCTCGATGGTCACCGCCAGGTGCACCGAGCCGTCCACGTCGTGCAGCACCGCCTCCACCAGCGCGCTGCGCCCGTGCAGGAAGAGGTCCTGGGCGTCGGTGCGCCGACGGCCGGGCTTGAGCAGCACCCGGCTGCCGGCGCCCACCCGCTGGCCGTCCACCAGCACGGTGTCCGTCCCCGGATCCACCGACCGGTCGCCGCCCGGGTCCCACCAGGGCTGCTCGGGCTGGTCGAAGGCGGTGGCCGCGCTCTCGCCGGTGACCTCGCGCAGCGAGCGGACCGCGCCGTGCAGGCGCTCCAGCACCTCGGGCGGCATCGAGTCGGCGAGGTCGATCACCGCGCCGGCCCGCTCGTCCGTGCCGCGCGCCTCGCGCTTCTCCCGCTCGGTCAGCGCGGAGGTGCGCAGGGCGAGGATCTCGTCGATCTCGGTGGCGTCGTAGAGCGTCCCGATGCTCTCGGGGGCGATCTGCGGGTGGTCCTCCAGGATGATCGGCGAGGAGAGCAGCACGTCGTCGCGGCCGGCCTCGCCGGCCAGCACCGGCCAGGTGTGCTCGTTGCGGCACTCGGCGACCGCCGCCCGGGCCCACTGCGGCGGGTCGGTCACCGACAGGAAGGTGCCGCGGTCCAGCCCCAGCAGCAGGTGCGCGGAGACCAGCGAGCGCGGCAGCGCGGCGTCCCGCTCCGCGCCGGGCTGCGGCTGCCAGGAGGTGGTGTTCTCCACCACCGCGGTCAGCCGCAGGGTGCTGTACGGGCCGGGGATCTCGGCGGCCGTCAACCGCAGGACGCCGTCGAGCCGTTCACTGCGCCGAAGCAACCGGCCCACCGTGCGGTCGCCCTCGCGCAGCAGCTCCTTCTCCTGCTGGGCCGGCCGGTGGAACGGCACGCTCACCCCCTCACCCAGCAACTCGGCGACGGGAACGACGAGTTCGACCCGCTCCTCGACACCCTCGTCCCAGGCCGTCAGCACCCGGTCGGCCAGCTCCAGCTCCTGGACCGTCTCGAACGCCTCACCCTCGCAGGCGCGTTGCACGGTGCGCCGGCGAGCCCGCAGGAACCGCAGTTCCACCGCGAGGGACGCGCCCGCGCGCGGCTCGATCAGGCACTCGGTCCGCTGGTGGGTGTGCTCGCCGCTGTCCGCCCCGTAGCCGGGCGGCACCAGCACGCCGAACTGCCAGCGCAGCCGGTTCTTGGCCGCCGAGGCCCGGTAGGGGTAGAGCACATAGCCTTCGAAGAGCACCGCGTCGGCGATCTGCCGGGCCGTCGCGAACCGGGCACTCACCTGCTCGGCCACCTCGGTCATCGCACACTCCCTTCCACCGGCGCCGCGTCGCCCAGCACCTCTGTCAACTCCACCGCCGGCGGCACCACCGGTCCGAACAGCGCGGTGTCCAAGGGCAGTCGGGCCTCGGCCAGCAGCCGTCGCACGGTCGCCTCCCAGGACGGCAGGGCGCGCTCGGAGCGGTATTCGAGCAGCGCGTCCATCAGGTCACCCGGCAGCCGCAGCCATCCGCAGCCGGGGAAGTGCTGCTCGATCGCCTCCTGCCAGACGGCCACCGGCAGCCGCACCGAGGCCTCCTGGTCCCAGGGCACGGGTGCGACCTGGAACCCGCCGGGCCCGGTGAAGGCGGTGCCGGAGAAGAGCATCAGCACCGGCGCCTGCCCGTCGTCCAGCGCCCGCAGGTAGCGACCGGCCGTCAGGTCCAGGTCGTAACTGCACGGCACCACCAGGTCCGCCTCGGTCTCCTCGGTGAACCCCGGTACCAGCAGCGCGACCTGCGCGAACTGCACCGGGTTCAGTGTGCTGCCCCAGCGCGAGCGCTCGCCGAACAGGTCGGCCAGCCGCTCGCCCTCCGCCTGGCTGTAGGCGCGCCGGGCCGGCTCGAAGCGCAGCTGGCAGCGCAGCGCCAGCGCGTGCACCCGCTCGCCCGCCCCGGCCCGGATCCGCAGCCGGAAGATCAGCGTGGGACCTGCCGCGTACGGGTCGGAGCGCACCCCGGTGCAGCTGAAGCTCAGCGTGCTCACCGCACCACGTCCTCACGCGGCGCGCGGACCCGCTCGGCCAACCGCCGGAAGAATCCCTCCAGTTCGGCGCGGGCCTCGGCCCCGCCGTCGAAGCCCTGCCAGCACAGCCGCATCCGGCCGACCAGTTCGTAGCAGAGGTCGATCGGCACCAGGTAGCACTCGATGCGGCCCGCCGCGCGGCGCAGCAGCAGCGCCTCGACGTCGGGCTGCAGCAGCGCGGCCAGCCGGTTGTTCCCGAGCACCTGCTGCCAGGTCTCCTCCTCCAGCTCGCTCTCGGTGGCGCCGGCCGGGCTCGGGTAGAGCGCGACCAGCCGCTCCAACTGGGCGTTGCGGAACAGGAAGGCGGTGCTGACCGGGATCCGCAGCGCCTCCCAGGCGGCCTCGTCCAGGCCGCCGTCCGGGTCCGCCAGGTAGCGCCCCGGCAGGCCGCGGTAGCGCCCGCCGGCCGCCCCGGACTGCTCGAAGAGCAGCCCGCAGGCGGTGCAGGCGCAGGTCAGCGCACGCTCCTCGGTGTCCACCAGGTGCCGGTGCTCGCTGGGCAGCGGCAGGTGGCAGAACTCGCAGCGCGGCGGCTGCGGGGGCGCCGGCTCGCGCAGCCGGCGCAGCAGCGCGGTCCCGGGGCGGGTCACCTGCGACGTGGTCACCGGACCTCCGCCGAGACCGGGGGACGGGTGGAGATCTGCAGCAGCGGGGCGGGGGCGGCCACCAGCTCGACCGCCGCCACCTCCGGCGCGAAGCAGCCGAGCGCGTCCTCCAGGGCGGTGCGGGCGGCGTCCTCGGTGCCGCCGCAGCCGCACCCGCCGCCGCTCTGCTCACGGCGCACCCGCAGCGTGCCGGTGGCCGCCTCGAAGGCCACCACCTCGACGGGGTGCGCGGGCACCGACTCCAGCGCCCGGGCGATCCGGGTGCTGACGTCCTCGGGGTGCAGGTCGTGCAGGACCAGCAGTCCGGCCGCGGCCGGGTCCACCAGCGCGCCGCGCAGCGAGCCCGGCGGCAGCAGTTCCACCAGCCGCGACAGCCCCTCGCGGTGCAGCGCCAGCAGGTCGCGCACCAGTTCCTCGCCGGCCGCGGCCAGCGCCGGGTCACCGCTGTCGGCGAGCTGGTCGAGCACCTGCTGGACCCGCAGCCCGGTCTGCTCCGCGGTGACGGCTCCCGCCCGGCTCATTCGGCTAGTCCGCTCAGACCGGTGGGCACGTGCATGCTCTTGACCGTGCGGCCGTCGCCGACGTACATGTGCACGCCGCAGGGCAGGCAGGGGTCGAAACTGCGCACCGCGCGCATGATGTCGATGCCCTTGAAGTTCTCCGGGGTGTTCTCCTCGAAGATCGGGGTGTTCTGCACCGCGTCCTCGTAGGGGCCCGGGGTGCCGTAGCTGTCCCGGACGCTGGCGTTCCACGGGGTGGGCGGGTACGGGTGGTAGTTGGCGATCTTGCCGTCGCGGATCACCATGTGGTGCGAGAGCACCCCGCGCACCGCCTCGGTGAAGCCGCAGCCGATGCTCTCGTCCGGCACCTCGAACTTCTCCCAGGTCTGGGTGCGCCCGGCCCGCACCTCGGCCAGCGCCTTCTCGGCGAAGTGCAGGGCGGCGGCGGCCGCGTACGCCTGGAAGTAGGTGCGCGCCCGGTTGCGCTCGATCGCGTTGCTCCACTGCGGGATCTTCCACTCGAAGGTGGTCTCCGGCTTGGTCATCGAGCGCGGCAGGTTGATCACCACGCTGTGCCCGGTGGCCTTGATGTAGCCGATGTCGACCAGCCCGGAGAGCGCGGTGGACCACAGCCGGGCGATCGGGCCGCCGCCGGTGTCCAGTGCGAGGTAGTCGGTGCCGTCGAACCAGCGCGGCGACATCACCCAGCTGTACTTGTCGTCGAAGTCGCGCTTCTGCGGGGCCGGGATGGTGTGCTGGTTCCACGGGTGGCGCGGGTCGACCGGGTTGCCGAGCGGGTCGTGCGTGACGAACTGCTCCTTGCCCTCCCAGTCCTGGTAGTACGAGCTGCCGAGCAGGATCCGGATGCCGAGGTTGATCCGGGTCAGGTCGTTGGTGACCAGCTTGCCGTCCACCACCACGCCCGGGGTGACGAACATCCGCCGGCCCCAGTCGGTCATCTTGTTGTAGGTGAAGTCGCAGTGGTCGGGGTCGTTGAGGCTGCCCCAGCAGCCCAGCAGGATCCGGCGGCGGCCGACCTCCTCGTAGCCGGGCAGCGCCTGGTAGAAGAAGTCGAAGAGGTCGTCGTGCAGCGGCACGACCTTCTTCATGAACTCCACGTAGCGCATCAACCGGGTCAGGTAGTCGGTGAAGAGCTGCACGGTGGCGACCGTGCCGACCCCGCCGGGGTAGAGCGTGGAGGGGTGCACGTGGCGGCCCTCCATCAGGCAGAACATCTCCCGCGTGTACCGGCTGACCTGCAGCGCCTCGCGGTAGAACTCGCCCTCGATGGGGTTGAGCGAGCGCATGATGTCGGCGATCGTCTTGTAGCCGTGGTCGCCCGCGTGCGGGGCCTCGGTGCGCTCGGCCAGCTCCAGCACGCCCGGGTTGGTCTCGCGGACCATCTTCTCGCAGTAGTCGACCCCGACCAGGTTCTCCTGGAAGATGTTGTGGTCGAACATGTACTCGGCCGCCTCGCCGAGGTTGATGATCCACTCGCCCAGGTGCGGCGGCTTCACCCCGTACGCCATGTTCTGCGCGTACACCGAGCAGGTGGCGTGGTTGTCGCCGCAGATCCCGCAGATCCGGCTGGTGATGAAGTGCGCGTCACGCGGGTCCTTGCCGCGCATGAAGACGCTGTAGCCGCGGAAGACCGAGGAGGTGCTGTAGCACTCCGCGACCTTCTTCTGCTTGAAGTCGATCTTCGTGTGGATGCCCAGGCTGCCCACGATCCGGGTGATCGGATCCCAGGACATCTCCGTCAGGCCGTCGCCGGCCGCCTTCGTCGTCGGTGCCATCGTGTCTGTCGTGCCCTTCTGCGAACGGGGGACTGTGGTCAGCGGGAGGCCGCCCGCGCGGGGCGGGCGGCCTGCAGCGGGTGGGGCACCTCGGCGCGGTCGCGTCGGACCCGGCGGGACCGCGCCGAGGCACCCGGTCTCACCAGGGCGGTCGGTAGCCGGTCCTGATGCTGCCGGGCCGGCGCCACTTGGGCTCCTTGTCCACGGTCTTGGCCGTGATCGTCCGCAGCCGGCGGATCAGCGTGCCGTAGGCCGAACTGGCGCCCGCCGAGACGTGCGAGCCGGGCGGCGGGTCCATGAACGGCATGAACTTGTCCGGGAAGCCGGGCATCGTGCAGGCGATGCAGATGCCGCCCACGTTCGGACAGCCGCCGACCCCGTTGATCCAGCCGCGCTTGGGGACGTTGCACTTGACCACCGGGCCCCAGCAGCCGAGCCGCACCAGGCACTCGGGCGTGCCGTACTCGGTGGCGAACTGCCCCTGCTCGTAGTAGCCGCCGCGGTCGCAGCCCTCGTGCACGGTGGCGCCGAAGAGCCAGGTGGGCCGCAGCTTGTCGTCCAGCGGGATCATCGGCGCGGAGCCGGCCAGCTGGTAGAGCAGGTAGGTCAGGGTCTCGGAGAAGTTGTCCGGCTGGATCGGGCACCCCGGCACGCAGACGATCGGCAGGCCGGCCTTGGACTTCCAGTCCCAGCCGAGGTAGTCCGGCACGCCCATCGCCCCGGTCGGGTTGCCCGCCATCGCGTGGATGCCGCCGTAGGTGGCGCAGGTGCCGATCGCCACGACCGCGGTGGCCTTGGGGGCGAGCCGGTCGAGCCACTCGCTGGTGGTGATCGGCTGCCCGGTCTGCGGGTCGTCGCCGAACCCGCACCAGTAACCCTCCGGCTTGATCGCCTCGTTGGGGATCGAGCCCTCGACGACCAGGACGAAGGGTTCGAGCTCGCCGCGGTCGGCCTTGAAGAACCACTCGACGAAGTTGTCCGCGCCCTGCACCGGCCCGCACTCGAAGTCGATCAGCGGCCAGTGCACCGCGATCTTCGGCAGGCCCGGCAGCGCGCCGGTGACGATCTCCTCGATGCTCGGCTGCATGGCCGCGGTCAGCGAGACCGAGTCGCCGTCACAGCTGAGCCCCGCGTTGATCCAGAGGATGTGCACCGGCTTCTCGTCGTCCGGCGGTCCGCCGCTGGTGGCAGATGGGGCGGTGGTTGTTGTCGCATCCATGAGGATGCCTCCTCGAAAACGGGATGAGACCGACAAAACGGTCTCCCGACCTTGATAGCAGCCCCACCCCCGACCCGACCGCACGGGTGAGCCGAACCGGTAGCCCGCCGAGCGGCAACCGGGAACGGCCGTCCGGGTGACGACGACCCCATCCACGTGCCGCCGCACCGGACCTGACGGGACCTCAGTGGCCCCCTTCGTCGACGACCTCGACGTCCGCGACGTTGCGCAGGATCTCCTCCGCCGGCAGCGAGACGACCATCGCCCAGTAGTAGACGAGGACCGCGAGGGCGGCCACCAGGGCGATGTCCCACCAGAGCGGAATGTTCTTCTGCGCGCCCGCGCCGAACTGCCCCTGCCAGGAGAGCAGGCCCATCCCGACCAGGTAGGCCGGCAGCCACTGCCCGGCCCGGAAGTCCATGCGCGGGGCGTTGGGGAACTGCTTGGACCGCGCGTAGGCCGCGTACGAGCCCAGCAGCAGGTAGCCGAGCAGGATCGACAGGCCCAGCCGCCACAGGGTGTCCCAGCCCGCCCAGTAGATGACCAGGCTCGCGACCACGAAGGCCACCGGGGAGATGACCTCGCCGATCGGCAGCCGGTAGGGGCGCTCCACGGTGGGCAGCCGCTTGCGCAGCACGCCGAACGAGAGCGGCGCGCCCGCGTACATCAGCACCACCGCCGAGGTGATGAAGCTGACCAGCCGCTGCCAGCTGGGGAAGGGCAGGAAGCAGAGCACCCCGGCCACGAAGGCGACGATCAGGCCCACCCAGGGGACCGCCCGCCGGTCGGTGGCCTGCAGCCCCTGCGGGGCGTAGCCGTTGCGGCTCAGGCCGTAGGTGATACGGGAGCTGGAGGTGATGTAGATCAGCCCGGTGCCGCCGGGCGAGATGATGGCGTCCAGGTAGAGGATGGTGGCCAGCCAGCCCAGGCCGATCAGGGTGGCCAGGCCCGCGAACGGGCCGCTGATCCCCGGGTAGTTGAGCGCGCCCCAACCGCCGGCGAAGGCCGAGGCCGGCATCGAGCCGATGAAGACCACCTGCAGCAGGATGTAGACCACGCTGCCGATCAGCACCGAGCCGAGCACCGCGCGCGGGATGTCCCGGCGCGGGTTGGTGCTCTCCCCCGCCCACTGGATCGCCTGCTCGAAGCCGAGCAGCGCGAAGATCACACCGCTGGTGCTGATCGCGGAGAGCACCCCGCGCGCGCCGAACGGCGCGAAGCCCTGCGAGGTGAAGTTGGACCCGTGGAACTCCTTGATCGCGAAGGCCAGGATGGTCAGCAGCGGGATGGCCACCTTCCACCAGGTGGCCGCGCTGTTGGTGTGCGCCAGCCACTTGACGCCGAGGAAGTTGATCGCGACGAAGAGCGCCAGCAGCGCGGCGGCCACCGCGAGGCCCGAGCCGGTCAGCGTCCCGTTCGAGTTCTGCAGGCCGTCCGCCCAGCTCCAGTGCCGGGCGTAGCCGATCATCGCCTGCACCTCGATGGGCGCGATGGTGGCGGCCTGCAGCCAGGAGAACCAGCCGAAGGACATCCCGGCGAAGCCCCCGAAGGCGTAGTGCGGGTAGCGGGCGGTGCCGCCGGCCACCGGGAACAGGCCGCCCAGCTCGGCGTGGACCAGGGCCAGCAGCACGATGGCCACCGCGCCGATCCCCCAGGAGAGCAGCGCCGCCGGACCGGCCGCCACCACCGCCTTCTCGGCACCGAAGAGCCAGCCGGAGCCGATGATCGCGCCGACCGAGGCCCAGAGCAGCCCGATCATGCCGACTTCGCGGCGCAGCGCGTGCTGGGGCCCCGCGGTGTCGGGCGGCGGCAGGGACGGGGAGGGCGGGGCGCTCGATGCCATGGCTTTCGGCCTCTCGGCGGACACTCGGCGGACAACAGTGCACTCCGACGCTGCCGCACATCGGGCCGCCGGTCGGCTGTGCGCGCCGAGGCCACCGCACAACCGCCACCCTTCTGGGGTAGTGCGGACGGCGGCGACCGGGCTGGGGGTCGATCGCCGGGGCGGGGCTCGGGTCGATCGCCAGGGCCGGGCGGGGGTCACTCGCCGAGGCGGGGCCTGACGACCGGGTCGCGCTCCAGGACCCCGCGCGCCGCGAGCTCCTCGGCGACGGCGAGGACCGCCCGGCGCAGCGCCCGCAGGGCCGCCTCCACCACCGGGGGCGGGCCGCTGGGTGCGGTCCGGTGGTAGACCCGGGTCTGGAAGACGCCGGCCACCTCGATCGCCGTGACGGTGGGCCCGGTCAGCTGGGCGGCCGAACTCGCGGGCAGCACCACCGCCCCGAGCCGGGCGGCCAGCATCGCCCGCACCGCGCCGGGCGTCACCGCCAGGTGCTCGCCCGCCGGCTCCAGCCCGTGCGCGGCCCGGAAACGGCGCGCGGCGACGGCGCGCGCGGAGTCCGGTGGGGCGCCGATCCACGGCCGGCCGGCCAGCTCCGCGGCGGTGGCCGGGACCGGATCCCAGCCGGCCGGCACGACCAGCCGGTACTCGTCCTCCATGAGCACCTGCGCCGTCGTCCCGGCCGGCGCCGACGGCGCCTCCTGCCGGTCGGCGGTGACCACCACCAGGTCCACCTGTCCGCCGGCCAGCGCGCGCAGGCCCGCCCGGTGCCCGACCTCGTGCAGGAGCGCCGTCAGCTGCGGGTGCTCGGCCGCCAGGAACGCCAGCGCCCGGACCGCCAGCGCGGTCAGCACGCTGGGCGCCGCGCCGATCGTCACCGTCCCGGCGACCCGTCCGTCGGCCTCGGCCAACTCCCGTGCGGCGGCGGTCAGCTCGTCGGCGATCCGGGCCCCGCGCCCGGCCAGCAGCCGCCCCGCCGCGGTCAGTACGGGACGGCCGCCGGAGCGGTCGAGCAGCGGGCGGCCGGCCTCCCGCTCCAGCCGGGCCAGCGCCTGGGAGACCGCCGAGGGCGTCACGGCCAGCCGGCGCGCCGCCGCGGCGATGCCGCCGCACTGCGCGACGGTGTGCAGCACCAGCAGCCGCCTGGGGTCCAGCTCCACGACGCTCCCTCCCTGCGGCCGGCGAGGCTCCGGTCCGTCCCGCGAGTCCACCACACACCACGGGGGTACCGGATCCGGGGCGTACCGGTGCCCGGGTGCCGTGTCAGCCGGTGGGCTGCTCGAGGTCGCCGCGCAGGGTGCGCATCAGGGCGCCGACGTCGGCGGCGGTGAAGCCCCTGAGCTGCCGGTCGCTGAAGCCCTTGGGGACGAACGAGATCTCGCCGAAGGTGGTCGGGGTCAGCCAGAGGCAGGCGGTGTTCTCGGCCGCCAGCGCACCCGACCGCATCAGCTCCTGGCGACAGATCGCGGTGCCGCCGTGCGGCCCGGGGTCGCTGTCCTGCCAGCTGACGGTGACCCGGTCGCCGGTGCCGTCGAGCCGGGTCACCGGCTGCTGCCAGAGCGCGGCGTGCAGGTGGGCGGGGTCGTAGCCGGTGCCGTCGTAGCCGATGAAGACGATCCACTGGTTGTCGGCCGGGTCGTCGTAGAGCGCCTGGACGGGGGTACCGGAGAGGCCGAGCTGTCGGGCGCTCTGCTGGGCGGCGTCCGCCAGCTGCCGCCGGCTCTGCTCGGAGGGCTGGTGGAAGGCGTAGCCGCCCGCGCTGGCGGGGGTGCCGAGCCGGTAGGCGGCGCCGGCGGCCGCGCCCCGGACGGACGAGGGGGCGGTGACGGGGAGGGATGCGGCCGGGTCGGCGGGCGCGTGGGCGCCGGGCGGGGGCACGGGCTGCGGGACGGCGGCGCCGGCGGACGGGTGGTCCGCCGCGCAGCCCGTCAGCGGGGCGACGAGCGCGGGGGCGGCGGCCAGCACGGCGACCACCCGGCGAAACGCGGCACGGGACATGGACGGCTCTCCTCACCGGAACGCGGCCGCACCGGGCGCACCGCGGCGATCGGCACGTCACTCTGCCCCAGCCCTCCACCGCCTGGAAGCCAGCTGGGCTTAACCCCCTCGGTAGCGGAACTACCACCGGCGGCGACAGCAGCGCGGGGGCCGGTTCGTGCCGGGGAGCGAAGGGGGGATACCGTCGCCGAGTGTTGTTCCGTACTCTCCTGACCCGGCGCTGGGTGGTCCTGACCCTCGTCTTCTTCGCGATCATCCCGGCGATGATCCTGCTCGGACGCTGGCAGTACCACCGCTACGAGCAGACCAACCAGCAGAACGCCGTGACCGCGACCGCGATGCAGGCGCCACCGGTCGCGATCGACACCGTCTCGCGCCCCGGCGGGACCGTGCCCACCGCCGACACGTACCGCCCGGTCACCGCGACCGGGCACTACGACCCGTCGCGCGAGTTCGTGATCCGCCACCGCACGGCGGCCGACGGCGGCACGATCGGCTACTACGTGATCACCCCGCTGGTCACCGACTCGGGCGAGCTGGTGCTGGTCAACCGCGGCTGGATCGCCTCGGGCCAGGACGCCACCGTCTACCCCGCGGTGCCGCCGGCCCCCTCCGGCGAGCTGACCGCGACCGGCCGGCTGCGGCCCGACGAGACCTTCAAGAGCACCAACATCGCCGAGCACGGCGGCCTGCCGGACCGGATGTTCATGCGGATCGACAGCAGCGCGCAGGCCGCGCGCCTGAAGCAGCCGGTGGTCGCGGGCTACCTGGAGCTGGTCTCCACCAGCCCCACTCCGCCGGCCGCCGACGAGGCCGAGCACGTGCCGGCTCCCAACGTCACCAGCACCAGCGACCAGGCGGTCGTCGGACAGGGCGTCCACCTGCCGTACGCGATCCAGTGGTGGCTGTTCGCCGCGCTGATCCCGATCGGCTGGGTCGTCCTGCTCCGGCGTGACATCCGCGACGCCCGGGCGAAGCTGGCCACCGACGAGGCCGCCGCGGCCGGCCCGGCTCCGGACGGCACGGCTCCGGACACCGCACCCGTCCCGGTTGCCGAGCCCGACCCCACCCCGCGCCAGGTGTTCTGACCCGTGGGCCTGTCCGGCCCCAACCGCGCGCCCGAGGCCCCGTGCCGGCAGAGCTCCGCTGCCGACGCGGGGTCTCGTGCCGTCCGGCTACCCCCACCGGGCTCCGCCCTGCGCGGGCACCTGGAACTCGGGCTGCGGCGGCGCCTGGGCGGCGAGCAGCGGCGCCAGGTTCTCCCGGCGGATCCGGCGGTCGACGTAGAGCAGGCCGTGGCCGATCGCCCCCAGCGGCAGCGCGAGGACCACCAGGATCCCCACCCCCACCAGCAGGCTGACCAGGAAGAGCAGCACGCCCAGCGTCGTCGGTTCCGCCGACGGCAGGTCCCCGACCACCGCGCCGGCGTCGTCGGCCCGGACCATGCTGAGCTGCAGGCACAGCGAGCCGACGAAGCCGAACGGTGTGACCAACACCTGGGCGGCGCACGCCCCCAGCAGCCGCACCACGTGGGTCAGGCCGAGGGTCCGCCACCAGGCGCCCCCGTTCAGCTGCCAGGCCCGGCGGATCGCGTCCACCGGACGGCGGTTCTCCAGGACCAGCACCGGCACCGTCAGCGCGAGCCGGACCTGCACGTAGACGCAGGCCAGCCCCCCGAACGGGACGAGGAGCGCGGCCAGGGCGGTCGGGGCGGGCGAAGCGGTGATCAGGCCCACCACAACCGCCGGGAGCGCCGACACCACCAGCAGCCCGAACTCGGCCAGCCCCACCAGCAACCGGACCGCAAGGATCCGGCCCAGGAACTGCCGCGCCTGTGCCCAGAGTCCGCCGGCCGTGATCCGGCGGCCGAGGACCGCGTACCGGACCACGGCGGTACCGGTGGCCGTCGCGACGCCGGACACCGCAGCGAAGGAGGCGGCCAGGAGCAGGGCGCCGAGCACCGAGACCAGGACGAGGGTCCCGCTCTCGCCCGTCGTCAGCGCGTGCCCGGAGCGGCCACGGGCGGCGTCGATGACACCGCGCACCACGGCGTAGCCGGCCCAGCCGGAGACGGTGAGCAGCGGCACCGCACCCAGGGCGACGCAGAGCGGCGGGAGGTAGAGCGCCTTCGGGTAGCGCTTCATGGTGCCGAGGATGCCGCCGACGATGTCGCTGACGCCGAGTCCGGTCAGCGGGATCACCCCCGGGCGCGGTGGCGGGGGCCGGTAGCCCCAGACCGGTCCCGGGGGCTGCCAGGCCCCGGGGGGCGGAACGGGGCCGCCGGGAGGGCCTGCCGGCGGTGGCGGTGGCGGTGGGGCCGCAGCCACGGCCGGGGCCGGAGCCGGAGCTGCCGCCGCAACCGGACCGCGGTCCGCTACCTGATCCGGACCGCGGTCCGCCTCACCCTTCGGACCGCGGTCCACTTCGCCATCCGGACCACGGTCCGGATCGGGTGCCCGCCACACGTCCCCGTCGCTCATCGCTCGCTCTCCCCCGTCATGCTCCGGCGCAGGCCCAGAGCGTACGGGAGCCCCCGGGGGCGGGTTCCGGCAGCCCGGCGAAACCGCTCGCGGGCTCCGCACGGAGCACCGGCGACCCGACCGTCAGGCCAGGCTGTACCAGTCCCAGGCGAGGTCCTGGTCGGGCAGTTGACCCTCCCGCGAGCAGATCGTGATGAGCGGGCGGTCCTTCCACACCGTGGCGTCGTTGCCGCGCTGGCAGAGCAGCGTCCGGGCGTGGTCGGTGTTGGCGACCAGCACCAGCACCGCCTCCTTCCGCAGCGCCTCGAAGGCCGCCGCCTCGGGGTCCTCCAGCGCCGACCGCAGCAGCGCCCGGTCCGTCAGCCGCAGGCGTCCGCGGTCCCCGTAGCCGAGCGGTCGGGCCTCGGCCGTCTCTCTCGCCTGCGCCCGCGCGAGGGCCAGCAGGGGCAGCAGGGTGGGGATCCGCCCGGGGTCGGTGACCCCCTCGCCCTGCGCGGCCCGGTAGATGGCCAGGCCCAGCAGCGCCCGCACCGCCTCCAGGTCGGCGCCGGCCACCCGCGGGTCGTGGCACGCGGCCCACCGGGCCAGGCCGTGCGCCCAGTACATCGAGACGTCCAGGGCCGACGCGTTGCCCAGCAGCGCCGCGTCGGCCTCCCACCACCACTGCGGATCGCCTTCGGCCGCCTCGACCGCCGGCTCCAACTCGTGCACGGCCCCTCCTCGCTCCCCGCCGGCCACTCCGGACGGTGAAGTGGCGCACACCCTCAGTGGTGCGCACCCCCATCCTGCGACGCACCGGCGGGCGGTGTCCGGCGATCGGGCAAACCAGGCCGCGGCGACCGGCGCGGCCTCAGCGGGCCTGTCCGTAGTACCGCTCGATGTGCAGCTTCACCACCAGCCGGCGGTCCCGGACCATCGCGGCGCGGTAGTCGTCCCAGTCCGGGTGCTCGCCGCCCACCGTGCGGTAGAGGTCGATGAGTTCCTCGACCGTGGCGTCCG
The DNA here is from genome assembly GCF_039528135.1 of Kitasatospora nipponensis. Taxonomy (NCBI): domain Bacteria; kingdom Bacillati; phylum Actinomycetota; class Actinomycetes; order Kitasatosporales; family Streptomycetaceae; genus Kitasatospora; species Kitasatospora nipponensis. The sequence continues at coordinate 26,987 of NZ_BAAALF010000104.1, forward strand.
CCGGGTCCGCCGCCACCGGCGTCAGTTCGACCGTGCCCTCGGCGACGGCCCAGGACCAGAAGTCGTCACTGGTCACGTGGAAGCTGGCGCGCGGGTCGCGGGCGAGGTTCTTGACCTTGGCGCGGTCCGCGGTCACCGAGACCCGGATCAGGGCGCGGTCCGCGTCGTAGGCGTAGGTGACGTTGGAGAGCTGCGGCCGCCCGTCGCGCTTCAGCGTGGCGAGCACGCCGCCCTTGCGGGCGGCGAAGAGGGCACGGAGCGCGGTGTCGTCTGCCATGGTCCCAACTCCTTCTCATGGGGTGACGGTGGTGACGGTGGTGACGGCCGGTGCTGACGGCCCGCCACTCACCGTAGCGGCGGCGCGCGGACGGCCAGCGGGAATCGCCCGCATGACCGGTGTCCGAACGAAAGGTGCACCGAATATCCCCGAACGGGGGACGGCGGTGGCACAGATGTGCTTGCACGGACGACCGCTGTGACACCGTGATTCAGGTGTGACGTGCGTGATGCGGGGTTGTTATCGAGGTGATGATCCGTCTAGTCTCCGTGCAGCCCGCTGCTGCGGGCCCCGGAGTCGGTACGCCGAATCCTGCCCACCGCGCTTCCGGGACCTCGACCGACACCTCTGGGCAGGGGCGGGGGACCCAGGTTCAGTGCCGTTCCCCACGGCTTGGGGTGAAGCCGCCCACCGATGCGAACCGGCCGGGCGGCCGGGCCACCTCCCGGTCCGAACCCGACAGCTCACCTCGCAGGCGTGCGGAGAGGGACGTCCCATGGTCTTTTCCGGTTCCGGCCGCCACCGTCGTCCGACCCAGGCCGACCGCGCCGTCGCCGTGGCCTCCGTCGCCGGCGTCGGCCTCGCGCTGCCGCTGCTGACCGCGGCCAGTGCGCACGCCGCGCCCGCCACCGCGTGGGACACCGTCGCCCAGTGCGAGACCGGCGGCAACTGGAGCGCCAACACCGGCGACGGGTACTACGGCGGGCTGCACCTCACGCTGCGCACCTGGGAGTCGTACGGCGGCCGTCAGTACGCCTCCGCCCCCGACCACGCCACCGAGGCCCAGCAGATAGCCGTGGCCGAGAAGGCGCTCGCCGACCTGGGCCCGAGCATCTGGCCGAGCTGCGGGCCGGCGGCCGGACTGGTCCAGGGCGGCGCTACCGCCCCGACCGGCACCCCGGTGACCCCTCCGCCGACCACGCCGGGCACCCCCGACGGGTCGGCCGCCCCGGCGCCGGCCGGACCGGCCACCCCGGACCCGCCCACCGCGGCCGGCTCACCGACCGCCACCGCACCGGTCACCACCGCACCGACCACCACGGCGCCCGGCACGACGCCCGACCCAGCCACGGCCACGGCCACCACCGGCCAGACGGCCGTGCCCGACGCCGCCGCGACGCCGCCGCCGAGCACCCCGGCGGCCCCGGTGGACGCCGCACCGGGCAGCCCG
>NZ_BAAALF010000105.1:0-27934 GCF_039528135.1 Kitasatospora nipponensis
GCTTGGCCAGCAGGGTGGCGTCGACGGCCTTGCCGGCCGCGTCCTTGGCGGTCTGCGCCTGGGCGCCGGCCTGGGCGGAGGCGGTCTTGGTGAGGTCGGCCAGTTGGGCGACCGTCATCGTCTCCTGGTCGTGGGCGGCCGCGGTCTGGTAGCCGTACTGCAGGAACTGCTGGACGTCGTCCATCGAGCCGTTCAGCGCGGTGCTGGCGGCCGCCTTCACCTCCGGCCCGCCGGAGGCCATCAGCTGGGAGAGGTGGACGCGGTCGTCGTCGTCCCGCGCCTTGAACTGGCCCTGGTCGAGGAACTGGTCGACGTCGGTCATGGTGCCGTCGAGGGCCTTGCCGGCGGCGGCCTTCACGCCCGGTCCGCCGGCCGACATGATCTGTGACAGCCGCACCCGCTGGTCGTCCTCGTAGGCCTTCTGGGCCCCCTTGTCGAGGAACTTCTTCAGGTCGTCGGCCGAGCCCTTCAGCGCGGCCGTGCCCGCTGCACGAACCCCGGGACCGGAGTTCGCGACCAGGGTCTCGATCTGTGTGCGCAGGTCCTGGTCGGTCGCCGCGGCCTGGCCGCTCGTCAGGAACGCCTTCAGGTCGTCGGCCGAACCGGTCAGCGCCGTCTCAGCGGCGTGGCGCACGGCCGACCCGCCGGCCTGCCAGGCCGCGACGGCCTTGACCCGGTCCGGGTCCGCGGCGGTGGCGGGCGCCGTGTCGGCCGCCACCGCGGGAGTCGTCAGCAGCCCGGTCAGCAGGCTGGCGGCCACGAACCCGGCTGCCAGCCGTGATCGGGCCCGTGATGTCAGTGACATCCTCATGGGAGTCATGGGAGCTTCGCCGTCTCATTCCTGTTTCGGGCACCGAAGTGCCGTGATGGCCACCGGCGGGGGTGCCGGCGGTGGGGGGAGATCCTTCGGGGTGCGCGCGGAGGCGGGAAGCGCCGTCTCGCGCGAGCGGGTCGACCCCGTGTTCGTTCGGCGTGCCGTCTCCGGCAGGCACCCTGCCTCCCGGAGACGGCACGGCCTCCGGTGACGCCGATGCGTTGCCGCGGACGTCAGCCGGTGAGCGAGGTGGTGCGGTCCCGCGCGTCGAAGCGTGCGGAAACCCCCGAGCGGCGCGCCGGTGACGCGTGGTCAGGTCCCGTGTCGGAAACCGCAGCCGGCCGTGCGGAGCCAGGCGCGGGATGCCTCTCGCCGGTGTGGCGGCATCGGGCGGCGGTCGCCGGGATCCGGACGCCGGCGGGGATCGCAAGGGCCGCGCCGACGGGCCGGGCCAGTCTGCGAACGGTATCCACAGGGACTCCAGAAAGGGAGATGCGCCTGGGAGCGAACCAGCACCCCCGAGCTGGCAAGAAAGAATCGATCGGACGCTATCGAGAGGAAATCCAGCACGTCAAGGAACCCGGTGGGCCCTCCGGTCAGCTGACCGACGACCAGACGCCGCACGGGAAATCGCGTCCGGCGCATCCGAATCCTGATACCCGGGATGCGGACATTAAGGATTTATGAGAAGACGCGACCCCACCCCTCGACCATTACGATTCGATGACGCTTCCCCCCGCCTGATGACGCGCCCCCGACCCGGCCTCGGCGCCGGCACCCACGGCGCTGGGCGCCCGGTGCCAGGAGGCACAGTTGACGTCGGCTGCACCACCACCCTGCGCTGGAACAGCGGCGCACCGCGGAGCGTCTCGACCGGATCGTCCATCCCCCGCTCGTCGACGGCGAGGGTCCGGGACATCCTCAACTCCCGCGCCCGCCCCGCCACCGCCAACGGCGTCAAGCTCACCGGCAACGTCTGCGACCTCGTTGAGCCTGACGCTTTGTGGCCAGGCGCTCAGAACCTGAGCAGATCGCCCGCGACATCGACGGTCCTGGGGAACCGGTCCAGGCCCTGCCGGGCCTGGTCGGCGTCGATCCAGGCGCTGACCTTGAGCTGGCCTTGCCCGTGCTGCTCGTCGGTCACGTGCCACTTCCCCTTTCGGAGCGCGCCCACCACACCCGGCCCCTTGCTGTTCAGATACTTCGTCAGATTGCTCCGATCGTGCTGGCCTCGGGACGTGAAGCTGATGTCCAGCAGGATCCGGGCCTTCGACTCGTCCCCCTGCAGCTGGTAAACAACGCCGGTGGGCGGAGCGTAGAACGCACTGGACGTGTCGGCATCCCACTCGTAGTTGCGCATCGCCTCGCTACGGGCTGCGATCCCCTCAGCGAGCAGCTCGGTGTCGGTCACCTGTTCCGGATCCAGATGGGCGGCCCGAAGCCGGGACATCTCATCGTGGATGGCCGGCACGTCGATCCTCGCCAACTGGCCCTCTGCAGTCGCGCCGACCACGCAGCGGGCATACCGCCGGGGCAGTGACTGCCAGGTGGTGCCGGTAATGGCGGAGGTCGCCTGATGGACATCGCCGCGCCACTGCACCCCGGTGTGCTGGCCCGGGTAAGGGTCCTTGCCGGAGCAGAGATAGAAGAGGGTCATCCCGAGTCCGAAGGAGTCCACCGCCCCGCTCCTGGTGGTGACGTTGCGGATGTAGGTCGAACCCGGCTCCACCCCACGCCAGTCTTCGTCACGCGTCGATGCGGGCGATCTTTCGGCCTGCCTTGAGGTAGAAGGTCGCTTCCCCGGTGATGTCGGCCTCGCTGACGAGGGCGGACAGCGGCTGTTGGGTGGTGTCCTGGTCGAGCTGGGTGGTGTGCTGTTCGCCGTCCGCCGTTTCGGCGATGAGACGGAGGCCGTTCTGGGCGGCGACGCGGCGGGCGGCGGAGTTGCTGGGGGCGAAGCCGAGGATCTGGGTGAGCACGGTGACCAGTGGGGTGTCGGCGTGCTCCTTGAGGGAGATGGCCGGGAGGTTCTGCGTTTCGCCGAAGGTCCGCTTGGAGAAGCGGGCGGTGAACTCGGCGCGGGCGGCCTCGGCGGCCTCCAGTCCGTGGAGGGTGGCGGTGACCTCGCCGGCGAGGATCCGCTTGATGGCCATGGGGTGCGCGGTGCCGTCGGCCACGCGCGCGGTGACGGCGGTGATCTCCTCGTCGGTCCACTCGGTGAGCTGCTTGAGGTAGGGCTCGATGAGGTGGTCGGGGATGGACATCACGCGGCCGAAGATCTCGTCCGGGGAGGAGGAGAGTCCGACGTAGTTGCCCTTGGACTTGCTCATCTTGGCGCCGGTGCCGTCGGTGCCCTCGATGAGCGGGGTGGTGATGATGACCTCGGGGGTCTGCTCGCGGATCTCCATGACCTTGCGGCACATCTGGAGATTCAGGAGTTGGTCCACGCCGCCGAGTTCGACGTCCGCGTCGATGGCCACGGAGTCGAGGGCCATGACGACGGAGTAGACGAACTCGGCGACCGAGAGGCCGTCGCCGGCGGCGAGGCGGTTGCGGAAGTCGTCGCGCTGGAGGGTCATCGAGACCGGGACGTGGGCCAGGATGCCCACCAGTTCGGGGAGGCTGACCTTGTTCAGCCACTCGCCGTTGAAGCGGAGGTCGGCGCGCGTGAAGTCGATGAACGGGGTGACCTGTTGCTGGTAGCCGCTCAGGTTGTGGGCGATGTCAGCATCGGTGAGTGCCGGGCGCTCGGAGGAGCGGCCGGACGGGTCGCCGATCTTGGCGGTGACGTCGCCGATGATGAAGACGACGTGGTGGCCCATGCGCTGGAAGCGGGACGCGATGATGATCGGCACTGAGTGGCCCAGGTGAACGTCCGGGGACGTCGGGTCGATGCCGTACTTGACGACGAGTGGCCGACCCTCTGCCTGGGCAGCGGTGATCTTCTCCGCGAGCGCGGACGCGGAGGGGATGACGTTGATCGCGCGGCCTTCGACCAGCGCGGCCTGTTCGGCCGGGGAGAGGTCGGACAGGTCCAGCGAGCGGCGACTGTGGGTCTCTTCCAAGAGCCGGGCGACCGTATAGTCCGCGGCCAGGTCCGACCCCTTGAGGATCTCCATGGCGCGGACTACGGACTCGCTGAGACGGCTCATGGCGTCGTTACGCTCCTGGGTCTGTCGGCCGGCGTGGCCAGCGGGTATCGGGGGAGGCACGTGACGCTAGCAGCGTGGTGCGCGGGGCTGCATTTGCTTATTTGCCTGGCCCTTCGGCGAAGCGGCGGAGGAATCGTCGGGGCTGGGACGGCTGCTGGGGGTCGTCGGGGGTGGGCGAGCAGGAGGTCGCGGGTAGCGATGGCGAAGGTGTGGAGCCAGGCCGTAACCGGGCAGTGGCCGCGGAGGAGTTGGAGGTGGGCTTCCATGCGGTGGCTGGCGGCGCGGGCGCGGTAGCGGTGGCCAAGGCGGGCGGGATGGTCGTGCGGGTGACGAGACGCTGGGTTTCGTCAGGCGAGGGCCGCGAAGCTGGTGGTTGACTCGCCGATCGAACGTGTTTCGGCCAAGGTTGCCGACGTCGATCACTGAACAATTGACGCTGAGTCAGATCAATTTGTACGCTACGTAGCTGAATGGTGACGCGAGCTTCTGGAGGAGTGATGGGCCAGCCCTGGGACGCGGATCCCGACGCCGTGCTGACCCGGCGCGTGGGTAAGTCGCCGACCGAGCTGGGCACGACTGGAGGACGGGACGGCTGTCCCGACATCTGGGAGCTCGACAATGGCGACATCGCTGTCGTCGGACGCGACCTGACTGAGACCTACAAGGCTCGACTCCCTCAGGACCTGGTTGTCGGTGAGGGGGAGCGTCTCGTGGTCATTCCTCGGGTCACCCTCCTCGCCGCGAAGGCGGACCTGCCGGATGCGTGCCCTCTTTGGCGATGCGCCAGGTGACCGGCTCCCTCTCGACGTCTATCGAGATGATTTCCGGAAGCGGGACTTCGCGGTCGACGGCTATGACTTGTGGAAGCTGGAGCGACGCCAGCAATTCCAGGAGCCTGAAGACGCCAGCTGGCGCGCCTATGACGAAGGGGACTGTGCGCGGGCGCTGCAGCTGATCGAGGCCAGACGTGATGACCTGCTCCAGCTCTCCCGCCTGGCCACTTGATCACGGCTGTCGTTTGCTACGGGTGCGCGTCGTCGAGTGCCCAGTCACCCCCTATCTGGCCAGGAGGCGTTCCCTCAGCACCCGGACGCCGAGGTCATCCTCAGCTTCCCCGGTCTCGGCGTCCAGCTCGGCGCCCGGGTGCTGGCCGAGATCGGCGACGACCGCACCCGGTTCGCCGACGCCCGCGGCCTGAAGGCCTACGCCGGTGCCTCCCCCGTCACCCGGGCCTCCGGGAAGAAGTCCAGCATCACCCGCCGATGGGTGAAGAACGACTGGCTCAACCACGCCGGCTACCTGTGGGCGTTCGCCGCCCTGACCAACTCGCCCGGTGCCATGGCCCACTACCGGCACCGCCGCGACGACGCCGGGGACCGGCACGCCGCCGGCCAACGCAACCTCTTCAACCGCATGCTCGGCCAGCTCTACCACTACCTCAAGAGCCGCCGACTCTTCGACGAGCAGACCGCGTTCCCGGTACCGGTCGTGGCTGCTGCTGCCTGATGGTTCAGGCAGCGGGCTCGGCAGCGCCGAGGCAGTCTTCCAGCGCGGCTCGTCGGTCGGGCGGCAGGTGGACCCCGAGCGGGGTCTGCCGCTGACTGTGCTCGCCGTCGCAGATCCAGCTCCGCTCATCCGTGTCGAACGCCCACTGCTGGGCGCCCCACATCGGGTGACCTGCGAGCAGGAGCTGGGCCAGTGCTTCAGACCTTTCGGAAGCGCCGTGGGCGATCAGCGCCGCGAGCACGGTGGTCACGGCCTCCTCGGGAACCGCAGAGTCGCCCAGTACAGGCAGGAGGAGCAGCAACCGGGCATGGGGATCGGTGACCCCGTCCACTCCGTCCGGGGCGTGGAGGAACGCGGTGAGCTCCGCCCAGCACAGGCCCGGGCCGATGCGGTCCTGGTCCGTGCTGGCCAGGACCACGTCCGTGCTTCCCGGACTGACCAGGAAGTAGTCCGTACTCGTATAGTCCTCGCCGCTGTTGTAGTGCACGACGATCGAGAACCCGCCCTCCAGCGGGACCGTGAACATCGGCCAGGCCGACTTGTCGTGCAGGCGCTCCAGCATGGCGCTGGCATCGGCGCTGTCCACCCCGAAGACCTCCGGCGGCACGTTGCCGCACAGATCGACCAGGTGTGCAGCCCAGAAGCCGGGGTCCTTCAGCAACGGGAGACCGTCCACAACGGGAGCCGAGGAGTACCAGTGCCGAGCCGTCACCATGCGCCGATTCTGGCGCACGAAGAGCCGCTCTGTTCGACTGCCCCGGGCACTGCCCGAGGTCCACCTGTCGGCTTCGCACCGTGAGGTGTCTGGTGGCTGGTGTTGATCAGTCGGTCCAGGAGTGACTCGGCGACGACGGGGTTGGGGAAGAGTGGATACCAGTTGCTGGGCGCCCGGTTGCTGGTGATGATCAGCGAGTGTCCCTGCCGCTCGGAGAGCAGCTCGTAGAGGTCGTCGGCCTGGGCCGCGCTCAGCTGCCGCATGGCGAAGTCGTCCAGGAAGAGGACGTCGGGTCGGATCAGCTCTCGCATGTGCTCGTCCCAGGTGCGGTCCGCGTGGCCGCCGGCGAGCTGGGCCAGGACCCGGCTGGTCTTGGCGAAGCGGACGTTGGCGCCCTGGCGGACGGCGAGGTGGCCGAGAGCTTGGGCGACGTGTGTCGTGCCGACGTCGAGCAGACCGAACAAGATCACCGACTCGCCGGCATGGAGCCAGTGCAGGGCGGCCAGGTCGCGGATCTGGACTGCTGGCAGCTTCGGAGAACCGGCGAAGTCGAACTCCTCCAGAGTAACCTGCTGCTCGAACTTCGCCTTCTGCAAGCGCCGTTGGAAGGCAACGGTCTCACGGCGGGTGAAGACGTCGCCCTCGGCCACGTGACCAAGCTTCGGTGGAACGACCCCGAAAAGTGGATCAAATCCACCGGCATCGCCCACGAGCCCCTGATCACCACCGGCGACTTCTACCAGGTCCAGCTGAAACTGAAAGCCCGCGCCACCAGCCAAGCCACCGAGCGCAAGCCTCGCGCCACCGAAGGCCCCTACGTGTGCATGCGCAAGATGCAGGGCAACTTCAACAACGGCCATCCCCACTACCGCTGCCGCTACTCCAGCGAATACGCCCAGAGCCACGCCCTCGACCGCCCGCTGACCGTCCACCTGCGCGAGGACGTGCTCCTCCCTGTCCTCGACAGCTGGATCGGTACCGTCTTCGCGCCCGGCAGGCTCAAGCGCACCATTCACGAAATGCAAGAAGCCCAGGCCGTCAGCGGCCCTGACCCCGCCGTCCTCGAAGCAGCACGCCGCGACCTGGACACAAGTGCCGCCCGGCTCACCAGCTACCGCGCCGCCCTTGACGCCGGCGGTGACCCTGCCACCGTCGCCGGGTGGATCAACGAAGCTCGCCTCGACCAGGCCACCGCCCAGCAGCGCCTGAACCAGCTCACCGCCGAAGCACCGCCCACCCTGACGGGCGACCAGGTCCAGGCGGTGATCGCCAAGCTCGGTAACCTGACCGACCGGCTCATGCAGGCGAAACCCGAGCGGAAGGCGCCTCTCTACGAGGCATTCGGCCTCAAACTGGTCTACGACGCAAAGAAGCGGGTCGTGACTGTTGAGTCATGACCCGCATCTTCTATGTGTCCGAGGCCGGATACAGACCGTGAGCCGACAGCGGTCGGGGGTGTTGGGGGGAGCTGGATCTGGCTGCTCCCAGATGACCCGTTGCAGCCGACACCTGGTATTTGGCTGGCGTCTGCGTCCTGATGTCATGGCCGTGCGGCGGCGGCAGCGGTTGGCATGTGGCTCGACTTCAGTCCTTTGAGTGATGGAGGCGCGATTGACGGTACGCCATTGCCCTATTTGTCGGCATCGTAGTGCTGTCGAATCGCGCTTCCACGCACATCAAGGGCCTTGCCGAACTGCAGGGCAGCCTGGCAGCATCACGTCCCATGACGAACAGAATCGAGTCCGCCTCCCGCTGGTGAGCGCGATCAACGGGCCGACCGGGTTCGGCCCGCGAGTCCCGCTCCACCAACATGCGCTGCGCCTACACCGCGCGACCCCTGACGGCTCGCTCCACCGGGACGGCCACCCGTACCCCGACGAGGACGACGGCCGCCGAGCCTCCCACGAGCGCCGTAGTCGCCACCACGCTGGCGACTACGCACGCCGCGGGCACGATGTCGCGGCTCTACTCGAACAGCGCCTGACGAGACCGCTGAGTCCCGCCGGGCTCCGGTTGATGGCGGGTGCACTTGCAGGCTTGGACGTGCCGATCCACCGTGACCGGTCCATCGCCGCGCTGGTCGCCCGTCACGACTCGGACCGAATCCGCACCGTGGGCCGTTACCTAGTCCGCCACGGCACCAGCCGCTCGGTGGCGACGGCCGGTCTAGCCCTGCTCGCCGAGACGGCCACCGAAGCGGACATCCCGCTGATCCAGACCATCGGCCTGCTCTCCAACCACTTCGGCTCGCTGGCCGCCCGTGCCCTCGAGCAACTGCCGGATGGCATACCCGCACTGCTGTGGCTCGCCGACCGGGTGAGCGGATGGGGCCGCGTCTACGTCGTCGAAGCACTCTGCAGGCTGGCCGACCCCCGCGCCCGCCCCTGGCTGCTGCGACGTGCGGCGGACGGCGACTTCCTCAACGGCTACTTCGCGGCGAAGGTCGCCCGAGTCACAGCCGTCCACGAGGCGATCGCCGATCCCGCTGCCGACAGCGAGGTGGTCGACCACACCGGCGCACTGCTGAGCATCATGACCGAGTGCGGGGGAATGGGCGGCACACTCGCCCACCACCCGCAGGCCTGCGCCATGCTCACCGCCTACGCCCAGCAGATCGCGCAGCTGGAACCCACTCTGGGTCGCTTCACCTCCATCCGAGCGCTGGCCGACGACCTCACCAACGGCATGACCGCCAGGCTCGACTGGCCACCGGGCCACCTCGACCGTATTCGGGAGATGTACGCAGCGCTCCTTCGCCGACCTGGTTGGGCCGAGCACGTGCAGGAGCTCCTCGACGACCCGAACCCAGTAGTGCGCCGACGAGCCTGGTGGGCGGCGGGACGTCTCGGACTTCGACTCCCCGACACCCAAGAGAAGTGACACCCTGTTGGTCTCCCGACCCCTCCTCGGTGCCGAGAGACCAACAGTGCCGAGGCACGGAGCTGGTTCTCGCTGGGCGCCTCCCGCTGCTTGCTGTCGGTGCCGCAGCCCATGATGGCCACCGTGATGACCAGTACTGATGAGGAACCACTGGATTTCGTCCGGCCCGGGTAGTAGCCGTTATCAGCGGTCCAAGGGCTCGATGTCTACTCGGGGCTGTCTTCGTTCAGCAGGATGTCGGGGAGTGGCCGGGGCCGCAGTCGAAGCCCACCCGAGTCGAACTGAGGGCAGCACGGCGAGCCGGAGAGCTTGCTGCTAGCGTCCCGCCATGACAGGCCATCCCCGTGCCCTCCAGTTGCTCCGAGAGCGTCCCGATCTCGCGGAACTCGCGGCGTACCCGTTCAACTTCGACATTGCCCGGGACGAGCACTGCGAGGCCGTGCGGCTGGCCTCGGGTGCTGGGCTGGCGGCGGTCGCGGGGGACGATACCGGCGGGACGTTCTTCGTCTGTGCGGGTGGGGAGGTGCTGTACGCCGGTTCCGAGGGTGAGGCCGGACTGATCGCCGACGGTGTGGACGAGGCTCTGGAAGTCCTGATCGGCCTGCCGGGTTGGCGCGACTACACCGGTCTCGACCCGCACGCCGACGACGCCACGCTCGCGGCAGCGGCGGCAGACACTGAGGACGAGCTCCGCGAGTACGACCCGGACCTCGACGACTACCGCACCGCCTTGCTCGCCGCACTGGGACTGCGCGAGATCCTGCAACCGCAGCTGATCCGCCGCCTGCACCAGGCCCTGCTGCGCACTGAGCCCGACTTCCTCCTCCTCAACACGCAGGAGGGCTGTGCTTACGAGCTGCTGGACCGACTGCCGCGCCCACCGTTGTGGCAGACCGTCCTTGAGCCCGGTCGGACGGACTTGGTCCTGCTGCGCACTGATCCCACCTGCTGGTCCGAGGTGGCGGGCAATGCGTCGCGGCGGGCGATGGCCCTGCGCGCAGCCCAGTACGACCGACGCGCGACGGATCTGCCGTTCCTGCGCGTTCTGCTCCAGCGCGAGGCCCGGCACGGCGCCACGGAGGAGTTGCGCCGGGCCGCAGTGCTCGTGGGCCTGCACGGCCAGGACCAGGACCACCAGCTCCTGCGCTCTCTCCGCGAAACGAGCTTCGATGCCCACTGCCTACTCGGAGAATTCCCCGACACCACAGCGGAGTTGATCAGGTGGGCGACCGAGTTCGACGAGTCCAACTACGGTGTAGACCCGGGGGACGAGCCTGAGCTCACCTGGGCGGAGCTGGCCCGCCGCCAGGGGCGCACCGAGCTGGCCCGCACCGCGTTGCTACGTCTGCTCGATGACGCCGGGCCACGTGACGCTGCCCTGCTCGCAAGCCTTGCCGGTGAGCTCGCAAGACTCGGGGACTTCGCGCAGGCAGCTCGCGCCCGGCACTTGCACGCGTCTCTCCAGGACGACCCCGCGGATCGCGGTGCGGCACTGGTCGACCTCGCCTCCCTGCAGCGCAGAGCCGGCGACATCGAGGCAGCCTGGCACTCCCTGCAGCAGGCCGTCGCCGCTCTCGATGGCCCGCCCCCGCCACCGCCCAGTGACCAACTGGTACTCGAACTCGACCTTTCGGAACCGCAGTGCCCTGCCCTCGGTTGGCGTGCACTGGGTCTCGGTCTCAATGTCACCGAGGAGCACCTCCGCATCGCCCACGAGGCCACGACGATCGGCCCGCCTGCCGTCGCTCGGGCAGCGCTGGCGGCCGGGACCACGTTGCTGACGGAGTTGCCGCGCCCGACCGAGGCTCTGCGCCTGCTGGCTCGGGAGATGACGGCGATGCTGGGCGGCGCTTCGTCGCCCGTTCCTGATCCGTCCGGCAGTGCCGGCGGCTGATGGCTACTTTGGCTGAGCCAGCTGCGGGGCAGCCGGAGCGATGGCACCGTCAGTTCTGATCCGCGATCCGGCTGCCCGCCTGCCTGGGGCCGACCGGTTACCGGTGAGGGGGTGCTCTGAAGCCAGACCGGTGTCTGGCTTCAACTCTGTACCGAACCACCGTCGGGTTCGCATCTGGGCGGCACAGGTTTTGGCGGGGTCTGGTTGGGTTGGTTCGTGGTGCTGCTCGCGCTCACGGCTGATCCGCAGAGCGACCACCAGCTCGCGCTGATCCGGCACGGCGGCGACATCCGATGGTTCAGTGGGACTGTCTCACGCTGGCCCGAGGCTCGGGAGGCCGAGGAGGTGGGACGGGCACTCGCCGACCACCTCGGTGTGTTCGCCAGCCACGACCGGCCCAACGACGAGGCATCACGTTGGAGGGACCACCAGGGTTGTTACCCGACGTGAGGGCAGCGGGACGGCCGAGAGCTGGCGAGGGCTTCGGTAGCCTGACGATGTGATCGACCATCAGCGTGCGGCCGCAGCTGTGGTCGGCTCCGCAGCAGGGGACGCGTTGGGAGCCCAGTTCGAGTTCGGCCCTGCCGGGGTGTTCTCGACCGCTTCCCGGTGTCGGCGCCCGGCGGTGAGATGTGCGGGGGCGGTGGCTGGGAGATCGGCGAGGCCACGGACGACACGCAGATGGCCGTGATGGTCCGCCGAGTCGCTGCTGGATCACGGCGGGTTGGACCTGCCGGACATCTTCGCCCGTTTCCAGCGCTGGGCCGTCTCCGAGCCCAAGGACATCGGGCTGCAGACGGAGGACGTCCTGACCAACGACATGCCGTAGGACCTCGCCGCAGCCGTCCACTTCCAAGTCAACCTGCGCGCCGCCGGCAACGGCTCGCTGATGAGGGCGGCGACCTCGGCGGTGTACTTCGCCCGCGACGGCCGGCAGGCGACCATGGACGCCGCCCGACGGATCCCCGCCCTGACCCACGGCGACAGCGCGGCCTGGGAAGGCACTGCCATCTTCCACGAGTCGGTCCGCCTGGCCTTGGTTGGCGGCGAGCCACTGGCGGGCCTCCCGGAGGTGCTCACCCACGTGAGTCCCCATCACCGCGAGCGCTTGGAAATCGTCCTCGCCCCCACCTGGAATCCGGGCGACGCTACCGAGTACAACGGCGCGGTCTGGCCCTGCCTGGGCTCCGCCGTCTGGGCGGTACGCACCACCACCTCGTTCGAGGCGGCTGTGCGTGCCGCGGTCGACCTCGGTGGCGACACGGATACCGTCGCCGCCGTCACCGGCGGCTTGGCGGGCGCAATCTACGGCCTCGACGCCGTCCCAGCCCGCTGGCCAGAACCCCTCCGCTTACCTCTCCCTGGCCAGGGTGGATGGGTCATGCGCCTGCCGGCGCGGCCAGGTAGTGAGGAAGCCCCAGCCGGCGTCCGGGGCGTTTGGGCCCTGAGGCGTCGTACGCCTGGTGCCGCGACCTGATCGCGGCACACCAGGCCCGGCAGCGGTGGGAGACGGGCCCCGCCGGTCGTGCCCCGTCGGCCCCGCTGCCCGACCAACTTGTAGCACGGGGTGATTCGGGGCGTAGAGCGTCGGTCAGGGGATCGATGTATGTGGGGCGGTTCGGGTGGGGGAATTCCGGCCCATTTCGGGGTCGTTCTCTGGCTGGCCGGATATCAGCCAATTTTCTCCGGCCGGGTTTTCCCGCTCGGCGCCGCGCGCAGGATGGTGAGCGCGTGCCGGTGGCGGACCGGCGGGACCGAGGGGGCTGATGCAGTGGCGACGGACGGGACCGAGACGGCGTGGCGGGTGCTGGGGGCAACAGCGGAGTGGTTGGCCAGGGCTGATGCGAAGGCATCCTTCGTGCTGACGCTGCAGTCGACGGCATTGGCGGTGTTGGGCCTGCTCGCCAGTTCGAATCACGCGGATTCCGGGGGTGGGAGTGCTGCTGCGAAGGTCTTGATCGTCATTGGTGTGCTGTGCATGGTGGTGGGTGTGGGGTTCGCCACTTCGGCAATTCTTCCGAATCTGGGAAAAGGCCGGGAAGAGCGGGGAACGCGCCGGGATTTCATGTTCTTCGGCCATGCCCGCAACCTCGATCCGACGGTCCTGGAGAGCGTATTTCGGGAGGAGGACCCGTTGCCCGCGCTGGCCCGGCAGGTGGTGGTGCTGAGTGATCTAGCCTGGGCCAAGCATCGGCGCGTGCAGTGGTCGCTGCTCCACGCGGTCGGCGGATGTGTCGCGTTCGGCCTCGCCGCGATCGTGGGGTGACGGTTCCGGTGACCATGATGAACTTCCGTTCCCTGGTTTCGCCGGAGGTCTGGTGTGATCTGGTCGACCGTGGGCGGAGACGGACCTTCCAACGGGGGTCGTTGCTGCTCCGCCAGGGCGAGTCGCCGGATTCGGTGATCGTCCTGGTCGAGGGGCAGGTGAGGGTGACACAACTCAACGAGTGTGGCAATGAGTTGGTCCTCATGTTGCGCGGGCCGGGCGAGGTCCTGGGGGAGATGGGGGTCCTCGTGGGGCGTCCGCGGTCGGCGAGCGTGACGGCGGCTCAGCGCTGTGTGGGCATGGTGCTGCCGGCGCATGCGTTTCGCGGTTACGTGGACCGCCACGGACTCCAG
Organism: Kitasatospora nipponensis; assembly: GCF_039528135.1. NCBI lineage: Bacteria > Bacillati > Actinomycetota > Actinomycetes > Kitasatosporales > Streptomycetaceae > Kitasatospora > Kitasatospora nipponensis. The sequence goes on from NZ_BAAALF010000105.1 coordinate 13,581, forward strand.
GCGGTGATCTACCGGTTGACTGTCGAGCGGCTGAACAGCCATGAGCGGCTGCGGGTCGGGCTGCTGCACGCCAACCCGGTCGCCCGGATAGCGAGCGTGGTGAGCCTGCTGGCCGAGGAGCTGGGGCGGTGGGAGGGGGACCAGGTAGTGGTGGACCTGGGAGTGGCGCGGGCCGAGCTGGCCGCCATGGCCGCGATGAAGCGGTCCTCGGCGGCGGTGGCGCTGAGTTGTCTCCAGGCGGCCGGGATCCTCTCGCTGGCCCGGCGGCGCCTGATCATCACCGACCCCGGACAGCTGACGGCGGCGGCCAGGGGGGAGGCGTACGGGGAAGCAGCTGACGCGATGTGATCCGGCGCACGTCCGTAGCGTCCAATGCTGGACCTTCTCGCCCGGTCGGCTCCACGAAGGTGGCTGTTGCCGCGATGCGCGGTGTCAGACACGACGAGAGGAACCCTTCGTGTTGCCGTCTTGGGAGCCGCTGTGGCCCTACCGGGCCGTACTCGCGGTCGATGCAAGGAACTTCGGCAAGCTGACCAGCCGGGCGATGCAGCGTGTCAACGCGGACATCCCGCAGCTGCTCGCGCAGGCGCTGAGCACCAGCAACGTGAGTGCGCACTGGGAGCGCAGGGTGTTTGGCCAGCACACTGGTGACGGCTATGTCGCTGGAGTGGAGCCGGAGGCCCTGCCAGCCCTGGTTTCCTGCTTCCCGGGCGCACTGCGCGACGAGTTGGCGAACCGCCAGGCGGAGCGGCCCCATGAGACGCCGCTGCAGCTGAGGGTCAGCATCCATGTCGGCCCGCTGCCGACGAGCGGCCTCGGCGAGCCGATGGTGCACACCCACCGGCTGCTGGACGACGAGGCGCTGCGGGAACTGCTGGCGCGCGCCAATCCGGCGATCACCAGCACTGCGGTGATCATCTCGCAGCGGGTCTACGAGGACGTCTTCGAAAGCGGCTGCGTCGGCGGTGCCGCACTGGCGGGGCAGTTCGTCCCACACCTGGTGAAGGTGAAGACCTTCCAGCGCCCCGCCTGGCTGCACATCCCCGGATTCGACTGGAGGCTTGCCGACCCCGCGGTCTTCGAGCGGGGGAACGGACCTGACCCCGCTCCGTCGGCCGACGGAGCGGGGGGCGGACCGCAGCAGCCGGCCCCGCCCGGTTCGGCCAGGGTCTCCTTCAGCCAGCGCGGACAGAAGAACGTCCAGGTCGATAGGCTCGAGAGGCTGGAGATCCGGTGAACGGCTTCGGAATCGGGGCGCCGCGGGAGCCCGGACCACAGGAGGTGCCGCTCGCGCGGACGACGGAGCCGGCTGATCCGGGGCGGGATTTCGGTGCCGTAGAGATCTTGTCGTCGCCGGCAGGGCAGGAGCTGGCGTCCGGTGCTGTCGGGCAGCTGCAGTCGCGGATCGACCAGGACGCGGTCGCCATGAGCCAGGTCGGCGATCGGAACATCCAGGCGTACATGCTTTTCCTGCACGGCGACTTCGTGAACCGGGTGCAGGTGCGGCCGACGGACGCCGAGTTCCTCGCCGCGGACGATAAGCGGTTCGTCCCGCCGCGGAACCTGGCGCAGTGGAAGGTCGGCCTTGATGCCTGCCGGCGCCGCGGGGTGGTGATCCTGAACGCCCCGTCGGGAACAGGCAGGCGGACACAGGCGCTGCGGCTGCTCCGTGACCTGGGTCTGCAGCAGATCGACGACCTGGTCCCCGAGTGGTCCAAGGTGTCTACCCGGCCGCTGCCGGACGACCAGGGCTGCGGTTTCGTCCTCGATCTCTCCAACCTTCCCGAGCCGCCCGCCGCCCAATTCGGGGCTGACCTGGCTGCCTACGGCGAGAAGCTCCGCGTCAAGGGGTCGTACCTGGTGGTGCTGGCCACGCCGGACGACTGGAACGGCCACCTGGCTGACCGGACCGTCGAGTTCACCGCCTGGCCCGAGTCGCCTGACGCGCAGATGCTGGTTGAGACAGAACTCCGGGCTGGACCGGCGGCCGACCGCATCGACTGGCTGAACGGCCCGGAACTGACCGGGATCTGGTCGGGGAATCCGTCCGCCCGCGAGGCCCAGCGACTGGCCGATGTCATTGCCCGAGCCAAGAAGCGGGACGAACTCGCGCTGCTGGTCGATGAGTTCAGGAACTGGCCCACTGCCGTGGAAAGCCTGCTGCAGAGGGGCGGGGCGGAAGCCCGGGACACGGTGCTGGCGATCCGTGCGACGGTGTGGGCGGGCGCCCTACTCGATGGCGGGCAGCGCAGTTCGGTGATCCGGGCCAGCGACGCGTTGCAGAAGGAACTCGCCCTGGAGCGTTCGTCTGCCCACGTGCTCGCCGACGCGACCAGCACGAGCAGGCTCAAGGCTGCCGGTATCGAGCCCGACGGGGAACGCGTCCACCACGACCAGAGCAAGCCCGGCCTGGCGACGGCGATTCTGCGCAGTCTCTGGACCGAATTCCCCACGCAGAGGGGCCTGATCCGGCGGTGGGCCATCGGAGTCGTCGGCGACCGGGGCATTCCCGAGGCCGACGCCCGTCTCGCCGCTGAGGCGCTGCGCAGCTTGGCCGTGGACCGGCGTGATCGGTCCATCCTGGATGAGCTGGCGGACGTCCAGTCCAGCCGCCGGTCGCTGGCGGTGGAGACACTGACAGAGGCAGCTGGCGACCCCGAACTCGGCCGCTACGTTCGCGACAGGCTGCTGCAGTGGGTCAGTAACGGTGGAACCGCCGAGCACAAGGTCGACCTGGTGGTCGAGATCTGCCGCGGGAAGTGGGGTCAGGCGAATCCGACGATGGCACTCACTCGGCTCGGCAAAGCCGCGGGCCACAAGAACCTCGGGTCGGACGCGGTATGCCAGGCCTTCCGGCAGTTGGTCATCAAACGACCGGACGAGGTGCGCAAGGCGGTCGACCAATGGCTCACAGACCCGCGGGCATGGGCGGACCCGCAGCTGAAACGACAGGTGCTCGGCGTCTTCCTCGCCGTCATCGGCAGCGACGAGGGGACCGACCTCGTCCTGGCCGGCGCCAATGAGCCGACCGCCCGAGAGCGGATCGTCCGGGCTTGGCAGGGCCTGCTGAGCATCGAGGGCGGCGAGGCAGCTGGGGTGGCCCAGATGCAGCGCTGGCGAGCCCGGTTCGACCAGGACGACGCCCAGCGGGAGATGGTGCAGAACATGCTGGCCGAAGTCCTTGGTGCGAGCGGATTCCAGCGGTTCTTCGACATGGTGATGATGGACGACAGCAGAACCGTCAGCCCGTTCTGGCGGGAGACGCTGCGGCGCACCTACGGCACGCCCGAGCCGCCGAGGGAGACCTCCACGCCATGAGGACCGGTGGACCCGGCTTTCGGTGGGGGAGGAAGCGGGGGCGTGTGCACGGCCGGTGGCCGACGAAGCTCCCCGGGATCGGTTTCCAGGTGCGCGGCGCTATTGCCTTCCGGCCCCCGTCTGAACACCGGGGGGACCGTGCGGGCGCCGAGGCGGCCGCACGACTCGCCTTGGAACATACGGGGCGGGCGATCGCAGAAGAGCATGTGCCGGACGAGTTGGAGATCGCCCGGCAGCGGCTTACCCAGGAGACGCAGGCATGGCGCGAGGCCAAGGACGGCTCGAAGGTCCACTGGCGGGCACGGCTCACGCTGACGTTGAGCCAGAAGGACGAGACCAGGTCCCAGGAGCACCTGGACGCCCTCCGCGACGCCCGACTGACGGCGGAACGGGAGCAGGTGCGGCAGGACTGGATCCGGAACGTGGTGCTCGCCGCACCGGACACCGCACGCGTCTGGTGGTTACTCAGCCACACCGACAGTTCTCCGGAGCCTGAGTGGAAGGAGTTCCGGGAGCACATTCTGCCGCTCGTCGGCGGTGCAGACGACGTGCAGTCCAAGGCGGAGCGCTTCGCGCACGGGGTTGCCCACCTGTGGGACAAGCTCGGGGACGACCCCGGCAGGCACGCTCGCTTCACCGCCACCGTGCACGACGTTCTCGACCGGATGGGGTGGACGGACACCGAGACTTGGTGGGACCCGTCCGGGCCGGCCGCGCACACCGGGGCCGGTGTCGCCGCTGGAGCCGGTTCCGAGGCGCGGCCACGGGGCGGCAGGCCGGGGGCGGCGACATGAGACCGTCCGTGTGGCGCTGGGCCCTGGCCCCGGTGACAAGCCTCCTGGCGCTGCGGATCCGGGCCGAGGAACCGACCCGCATGTCCTTCGACGAGGCATGGCAGTACGCCCGGTTGATGCTGCACCCCGACGAGATGGTCTATCGGCGGCGGAGACTGCGGTGTCCGCCTCGCAGTGACAACTCCGATTAGAGCCTCTCTTGCGGATCATGGTGTGGTCCCGGGTTGTTCTGTGCGACGCTCCTGATCATGGCTGACGCGTACGGCAACAAGCGGTACATCTTCCTGGACCCTGACGGCACCGGGTCGGATCAGGGCTGGATGTTCGTCATCGTGGCCGCACCAACCGGCGTGATCTACCAGAACCAGGGCGGAGGGTTCGGGTGCATCCAGTATCAGCAGGAGGGTTACCTGATCCCCCTGCTCGGGCGGGACCTGGACGATGACTTGAAGGAGATCTTCGTTGGACAACTGCAAGGACAGGGATCAAGGCGCCTCGACTGGCCCGCCGACCTGCTCGACCGGCTGAGGGCCGCAGTCGGCTTCTACGTCTACGGCTCTGCGAACCGCGAAGACCTGTTCCCTATGCCGCTGGTGCTTGATGAGTCCCGCCTGTCGGAGGTCGATGAGGCGTGGGTGCCGGTGGTGACGCCCGACGGTCCCGGGGTCCTCGTCTGGGAGAACTCCGACTAGGAACGGCCTCTTGGATCAGCGTGCGGACCAGATGGAGATGCCCGCGATGTGGAACCCCGCCTGGAATACGGTGGCGGTCGTCTCGTAGCGGGTAGCCAGGCCGTGCCAGTTCTTCAGGGTTGATGCACCGTTCGACGGTGTTGCGCTGCTTGTATGCCTCCCGGTTGAAGGCAGTCGGCCGACTGCCACTTCGGCCTCTGTGTTTGCTGTTGGCGATCTGGTCGGCGGGCTGCGGGATCACCGTCCGGCTGCTGCGTTTGTGCAGGTGCTCGCGGATGGCCCGCGACGAGTAGGCCCGGTCTGCCAGGACCACGTGGGGCCAGGTGCGCGGCCTGCCGACCTGTCTGGGCACGCGCAGGGCGGCCATGACGTACTCAAACGCGGGTGCATCGCTGGCCTGGCCGGGTGCGAGCACGAAGCACAGCGGGCGGCAATGGCCGTCCGCCGCGAGGCGGACCTTCGTGGTCAGGCCACCGCGGGAACGCCCGATCGCGTAATGACTGGGCTCGCTGGCCGGGGCCACTTTTGACGGGCCCCGGCCGCGTTCTGGTACGCACGCACAACGGTGGAGTCGACCGCGAAGACCCAGTCCAGGTCGCCCTCGGCGTCGGCCAGCGCGAGCAGAGCAGTGAAGACCCGCTCCCAGGTTCCGTCGATCGCCCAGTTCCGCAGCCAGGTATATACGCCTTCCCACGAGCCGTACCTCTCGGGCCGGTGCACCCACTGGGTCTGGAACTTCCACGCGATCGCATCGATCACCTGCCGGTGATCACGTCACCGCCCTTGTACTTCGGCGTCCGGTCGGTGGACTCCAGCGTCGTGCGCGCACACCAGCACGAGGGCTGGCTCCCGCACCGACCCGCCGCTGGCCCTAACTGTCCCAAGGAAGTCGAGACAATGGAACACGAGTTTGCGGGGCAGGTGCCTTATTAACCGGGTCGGCGATGCATTCGGCCGCGGCCGGGGTTATGTCGTCTGTTGATGTTCACTCGGTCGGGTTAACTGCGTTGCCTTTCGGTGTGTCTGAGGCGCCAGCGGATATCCCAGTCGCGGGAGAGCGGGCGCGGGTCTGCGGGAGGTGTCGGCAATGACAGCGAACGTCACAGCGCCTCCGCTGCTCGGCGCGGACGCTGCGGCGGTCTGTGACGGCTCCTTGGTGGGTTGGGCCGATGCGTTCGGTCAGCTTCGGCTCGAGGCGGGCCGCTGGGATCGGTGCGGGGTGCGGTTCGCGTTCTACGGCCGGGTGTCTTCCGAGGAGCATCAGGACCCGATCACCTCCCGGGGGTGGCAGTTGCTGCGGGCGCAGGCCCTGACGAGTGGTCACGGCCGGATCGTGGCGCAGTTCTTCGACATCGGCCATAGCCGTACCCTGCCGTGGGCGCGGCGACCGGAGGCCGCCGCGCTGCTCGCGGCGATGGCCGATCCGGATCGGGAGTTCGACGCGATCGTGATCGGCTCCAGCGAACGGGCTTTTCATGGGAACCAGTTCACCGTGATGGCGCCGCTGTTCGAGCACTACGGCGTCACGGTGTGGATACCGGAGCTGGGCGGGGCGGTAGACCCGAAGGTCGCCGGGCACGAGGAGCTGATGGTTCTGCTGGGCATCCTGGCGAAGCGGGAGGTGGCCCGCACCCGCATACGCGTGCGAGCCGCCATGACCGTCCAGGCGCGAGATCAGGGCCGCTACCTCGGGGGCCGGCCGCCGTACGGCTACCAGCTCGTCGATGCCGGCCCGCACCCGAACCGGGCGCTGGCCCGCCGGGGTGTGCGCGTCCAACGGCTCGGCTCGGACCCGGAGTGTGGGCCCATCGTCAGCTGGATCTTCGCCCAGCGCTTGGCGGGCCACAGTATTGCCCGCATCACGCGGGCCCTCAACGACACCGCGATTCCCTGCCCGTCGGCCACGGACCCGCAGCGCAATCCGCACCGGACCGCCCAGCAGTGGACGCTGACCACGGTGCGCGCGATCCTGGCGAACGCCCGCTACACCGGCCGCCAAGTGTGGAACCGCCAGCGCACCGACCACGACCTGATCGACCCCGCGAACACCACCCTTGGCACCCGCGACGTGATGCGCTGGAACACCCCCGACGACTGGATCATCTCCACCAGCATCGCCAACCCCGCCCTGGTGAGCGAGGTGGACTTCATCGCCGTCCAGGGCATCCGCGCCCGCCGCGACACCGCGCCGGACCGCGAGTACGTACTCACCGGATTGCTGCGCTGCGGCCCGTGCGGGCGCCTGATGGACTCCTGCTGGTCCCACGGGCGCGCCGCCTACCGATGCCGCCACGGCCACTCCAGCGCCACCGCCCCTGCAAGCGAACGACCGCGCAACGCCTACCTGCGGGAGGACCACGTCCTGGCGCACCTGCCGGCCCTGTGGCTGCGAGTCACGACTGCCCGTGCCGAGGGACCAGGGAAGGGAACCGGTCGTCACGGCGCTGGAGGCCGTCGGGCATCTGCGGGCAAGCGGGATCACCCTCGCCTACGATCCGGCGGACAGGACACTGGCCGCCAGCACCCCGTCGCGAGAGAGGATCGCCTTCGGCTGACCGTCACCGCGCCGACCACCCACCGTCGAGGCGGGCGGGAAACGGCGAACGCCCGTTCCTTGCCGAAGGCCAGGAACGGGCGCCGATGACTGCTGCCCGGAAAACGAGCACGGTGTACAAAAATCGTGTCCGAGGGGGGACTTGAACCCCCACGCCCGATAAAGGGCACTAGCACCTCAAGCTAGCGCGTCTGCCATTCCGCCACCCGGACCAGGTGTTGTGTCTGCTCGGCTGGCTGCCGCGCTGACATGCATAACTGTAGCAAAGATCGGCTCGGGCTCCCAAAAACGAGGGGGTGGAGGGGTGGCTGGGCGATGGACGGGAGGGTTGCGGCGGGTTCTGGGAGGTTTTCCTTGGGGTGGGGTGGCGTCTGGGGGAGGATGGCGGGACCGTGCCCGTAGGTTCCCGGCGAGGTCGGGGGCGGTCCGGACGGGAGTGCCCGGGCCGGGGCAGACGACGAGGAGTGACCGTGAGCGAGTCGAAGGCGGGACGGGCGGGCGGGCCGCAGGTGACGGGGGAGTCGGAGGTCGCGGACATCTGCCGGGACCTGATCCGGATCGACACCAGCAACTACGGGGACGGCTCGGGGCCGGGGGAGCGGGCCGCGGCGGAGTACGTGGCGGAGCAGCTGGCCGAGTTCGGGCTGGAGCCGAAGATCATCGAGTCGGCCAAGGGGCGGGCCTCGACCGTGGTGCGGATCGAGGGCGAGGACCGGTCGCGGCCGGGGCTGCTGATCCACGGGCACACCGACGTGGTGCCGGCCAACGCCGATGACTGGACGTACCACCCGTTCTCCGGCGAGATCGCGGACGGTTGCGTCTGGGGGCGCGGCGCGGTGGACATGAAGGACATGGACGCCATGACGCTCGCCGTGGTGCGCGACCGGCTGCGCACCGGGCGCAAGCCCCCGCGGGACCTGGTGCTCGCCTTCGTGGCGGACGAGGAGGCGGGCGGGACGTACGGCGCGCGGTACCTGGTGGACAAGCACCCGGAGCTGTTCGAGGGCGTGACGGAGGGGATCGGCGAGGTCGGCGGGTTCTCGTTCACCGTGAACGACCAGGTGCGCCTGTACCTGGTCGAGACGGCCGAGAAGGGCATGCACTGGATGCGGCTCACGGTCGAGGGCCGGGCCGGGCACGGGTCGATGGAGAACAACGACAACGCGATCACCGAGCTGTGCGAGGCGGTGGCCCGGCTGGGGCGGCACACCTTCCCGCTGCGGATCACCAAGACCGTGCGGGCCTTCCTGGACGAGCTGTCCGACGCGCTGGGCGTGCGGCTCGACCCGGAGAACATGGACGAGACGCTGAAGGTGCTTGGCGGCATCGCCAAGATGATCGGCACCACGCTGCGCAACACCGCGCAGCCGACCATGCTCGGCGCCGGTTACAAGGTGAACGTGATCCCGGGGCAGGCGACGGCGCACGTGGACGGAAGGTTCCTGCCCGGCTACGAGGAGGAGTTCCTCGCCGAGCTGGACAGCGTGCTGGGGCCGCGGGTGAAGCGGGAGAGCCTGCACAGCGACAAGGCGATCGAGACCAGCTTCGATGGGGCGCTGGTGGAGGCGATGCAGACCGCGCTGCGGGCGGAGGACCCGATCGCGCGGGCCGTGCCGTACTGCCTGTCGGGCGGCACGGACGCGAAGTCGTTCCAGGACCTCGGGATCCGCTGCTTCGGGTTCGCGCCGCTGCAGCTGCCGCCGGATCTCGACTTCGCCGGGATGTTCCACGGTGTCGACGAGCGCGTGCCGGTGGACGGGCTGAAGTTCGGGGTGCGGGTGCTGGACCGGTTCCTCGACGCCTGCTGACGGGGCTGGAGCGCAGGTCGGAGATTGTCTGAGGGGATGATGATCGGCCGGGCCCGTGGGCCACAGGCGAACCGTTTCCCCGTACTCCCGCCCGGTCGATCAGCTGAGCGAGACATCACCGTTGCGAGTGAATGGTGGAAGGACTCCGTTCCCCGTTCGGCGGTACCTCGTTCACTCCTATGACGGTCCGCTTAATGGGCCGTTCGGATGATCAGGAGGAACATCATGAGGGTCAAGAAGATTGCCGCTGTCGCGGTTGCCGCCGGTGGTCTGATGCTGGCCGGCGCGGGTGCCGCCGCCGCCCACGGTGGCGCGCAGGCGGAGGGTGCGGCCGTCGGTTCGCCCGGCGTGCTGTCCGGCAACAACGTGCAGGTGCCGGTGTACATCCCGATCAACCTCTGCGGCAACACGATCAGCGTGATCGGCCTGCTGAACCCGGCCTTCGGCAACAACTGCCAGAACTTCTGACGGTCGTCCGGACGGGCGGACCAGGGTCCGCCGCACCGGCCCGCTGAATGGTGAGAGGGGCACCCGATGGGGTGCCCCTCTTTCGGTTTTCCGTGCTTTTGCCGCCCAATCCACCTGATCGGGTGAGGTGCCGCCGGGTGGGCCAACCTTTCGGGGGCTCGCTCGTTCTCCAGTGGGCGGGAAAAGATCTCGTCGGAAATTCCGACCATCACATGTCAGGGGTACCTATGCGACAGGTTGCCAAAAAGGGGATCCTCACGGCGGTGGCCACCGGCAGCGTGCTGGCGTCCACCGCGGGTTATGCCTACGCGAGCGCCGACGCCGACGGCGCCGCGGCCGGCTCGCCGGGGGTCGGGTCGGGCAACTCGGTCCAGGTGCCGGTGAACGCGCCGGTCAACGTGTGCGGCAACACCGTCGACGTGGTCGGGCTGCTGAACCCGGCCTACGGCAACCAGTGCGCGAACAACGACGCGCACGGCGGCCACTCGGGCGCCGGCGCCGGCGGTTCGCAGAACGGCGGCACCCACAACGGAGGCACGCAGAGCGGCGGCGGCACGCAGAACGGGCCGGGCGCGCCCGGGACGCCGGGTCACGGCCACTGGCCGGGGACGCCGGGCATGCCGGGCGGCCCGGGGTCCACCGGTTCGACCGGTTCGACCGGCGGGCCGGTCGACCAGGGGAACCAGGGGCACCCCGGAGGCCCCACGGTGCCCGGTGGGCCGGCGCACACCGGCGGCCCGAGCACGCCGGGTACGCCCGGCTCGCACGTGCCCGGCGCGGGCAGCTCGGCCTCGGGCGCCACGCACGGCTCGCCGGGGGTCGGGTCGGGCAACTCCGACCAGGTGCCGGTGCACATCCCGCTCAACCTCTGCGGCAACTCGGTGGACGTGGTGGGCTTGCTGAACCCGGTGATGGGCAACGACTGCGCCAGCGCCCCGGGCACGCCGGCGGCGCCGAGCACGCCGAGCACGCCGATCACGCCCGTCGTGCCGGTCTCCGCGCCGACCCCGTCCCCGGCACCGCCCGCCGCGGTGCTGCCGGCCACCGGCGTCCGGACCGCGACCCCGCCCGCCCCGCAGGTCGCCGCCCCGGTGGCCCCGCAGGCAGCGGGCCGGCTGGCCTCCACGGGCGTCGAGGGCCTGGGGGTGATCGCCCCGGCCGGTCTGGCGCTGCTGGTCGGCGGCGGGGTGCTCTACCGCCGCTCGCGGTCCGCCGCCTGACCGGTCCGCCGCCCGACCTGGTCGGGTGCTCGGCCTGGCTCGGGTCGTGCCGCGGCCCGACAGTGGCCCGGGTTCGCCCCGGGACGGCTGCGGGCCGCGGTCCGGCCGGTCGACCCGGCCGGCCGTTACCAGCTGCTGCGGACCTGCCGGATGATCCGGCGCCGCAGCAGCACGGTCCGGCTGCCGTCGGGGAAGAGTCGTAGCCTGTCCAGCTCCCAGTGCCCGTACTCGGCGTGCTCGGTGAGCAGCTGCCGCGCCGCGTTGCGGGTCGTGCCGCGCGGCATGCGCAGCGACTGGTACTCGTACTCGGGCTGCCGGACCAGCTTCGGTGGGGTCAAGATTCGCCTCCTCAGCGACGTCTGCGGGCAAGCCTACGACCTGCCCCCGACAGTGGCGCCGGTCCGGAGCGGACCCCGGACCGGGTGCGCGTGCGCACCTGTGCCTGCCCGGCCGACCGGTCGTCGGCGCCGTGCCGAGCCGGCGGCCGGACCCGGTCCGACTCCTCGGAGGAGCCGGCTGATGCGTGATCAGTTCCCGGGACGGGCAAGCGCCTGACGCTCTTCTACCCGCCGCGCCCGGCCGGGATGCGGGGGCGCGCCGGGCGGGCCGGGGAGTGCGCGGGGCAGTGAGTGGAGTGTGCGGGGCGGGCACAGAAGCGCATGGTTCGGACATCCTGGGTCAAGTTGCCCGGATTTCGGAAGCTCAGAGTGGAACCCCTGTGCACCCCGGGCCCCGGTACGGATAGCGTCTGCCTCATGTCTGATGCCGCGCAGCTCACCCGGACCGAGGTACGCGAAGCCGCCGAGGCGGTGAAGGCCGCCATCGATCGCCATTTGGAAGCGGTGTCCAGCAGTACCACCGCCGACGACGACCCGGCGGTTTTCGCCGCCTACGAGGAGTTGGCCGCGGCGGCCATCACCTACGACCAGCTGCTCTACGAGGTCTACGACGAGGTGACCCCGTTCGAGGTCCCCGGCGACGGCGGCCCCGGCAGCTACCGCGGGCCCGCCGAGCCCGAGGCGATCAGCGTGCTGATCCGCCGCGACTACCGGATCGCCGATCCGCGCCGTCTGCGCGCCCAGGCCGAGCGGCTGGACAGCTCGCTGGCCCCGCGCGACGAGGGCGGCACCGGCGAGGGCGTGACGGCCGCGGTGGGCGTGGTCTTCGGCGAGTACGAGCCGGACGAGATCGCCGCCCGGGCCGAGGAGTTCGGCCTGGAGGAGGGTGACGCGACGCTCTGGGTGACGGCCACGGACCCGGCCGAGCCGGGGGAGTGGCTCTCGGAGCCGTTCGACAGCCCGGACCCGCACCTGCTGCTCTGCCGGTTCGACGTCAGCGAGGTCTACGACGACGAGCCGGAGGACTGACGGCGGCACACTCGGCCGGACAGCCCACGGGCGCCGGGTTCCGAACGGAACCCGGCGCCCGTGGGCTTCGGCCGGCCGGGCCCTAGTAGGCCTGCTCGGTGTGCTCGGCCAGGATGGCGCGCAGGCGGGTGGTGCGCGGTGCGGCGGGGCGCTCGGCGACGGCCTGGGCCAGTGCGGGGCCGGCCGCGTGCACGACGGACAGGTGGCGCTCGGCGCGCCCGAAGGCGGTGTAGACCCACTGGCGGGTCAGGCCGGCGGCGGCGTCCTCGGGCAGCACCACGACCGCGGCGGGCCAGCGGCGCCCGACGGCCTGGTGGACGGTCAACGCCCACCCGTGGCGCAGCCGGTCGACCTGTGCCGGTGCGACGACCAGCTCGGCCGCCGCGACGGGGCCCGTCACGGAGGCGTCCGCACGGCCGGCGCCGGTGTCGCCGGTGGTCGCGTCGTCGGTGGTGGTGGCCAGGGCGATCCGCAGGCCGGCGGCGTCCCCGCCCAGCACGGTGCCGGGGTGGTTGACGCCCGGCTGCGGCGAGTAGACCACCCGGTCGCCGGGATCGAAGCCGCCGAACCGCCCGGGGCCGGGGTTCAGCCGGGCCTTGGCGGCCGCGTTGAGCGCGCGGGTGCCGGCGGCGCCGCCGTGGCCGGGGGTCAGCAGGACCGTCTCCTCGACGGGGATGCCCAGGGCGCGCGGGATCGAGTCGGTGAGCAACTGGACGGCCCGGTGGACGGCCTCGGCGGCGTCGCGCGCGGTGAGGATGACCACCTCCTTCTCCGGCGCCTCGACCTGCTGCAGCTCGCCGATGCCGATCCCGGAGACCAGCTCGCCGATCGGACCGAGGTCGGGGGTGCGGGAGGCCACCACGGGGCAGGGCTTGGCGGCCAGCAGGTCGGCGAAGAGCCGGCCGGGGCCGGCCGACCAGAGCTGGCCGGGGTCGCCGCTGAGCACCAGGCGGGTGCCGTCGGCCAGCGCCTCGACCAGGGTGGCCGCGAGCTCGAGGTCGAGCAGCGGGGCGTCCTGGACGATCAGCAGGTCGAGCGCGAGCGAGCCGTCCTCGGCGCGGGCCGGTCGCGAGCCTCCGGCAGCGGTGGACGGCGGGCCGAGCAGCTCGGCCAGGGTGAGCGAACCACCCGCGGAGCCGGAATCGGAACCGGAGTCGGAACCGGAATCGGAACCGGAGTCGGAACCGGCCACCGGGCCGGACGCGGCCGCGCACGCGGCCAGTGCGTCCCGGCCGTGCTCGGTCCAGGCGGTGGCCCAGGCCCGCAGACCCAGGCCGTGCGCCGCGGTGAGCAGTCCGGCCAGCTCGGTGCGCACCGCGGCGTCGGCGGTGTGCAGGACGAGCGGGTTGGCGGCGACCGCCCGGATCAGCGCGGCGGTGGAGGACGACGCCGCGGTGGCCGCGGCGGCCTCCCAGGCCCCGGCGGTCGGTGCCGGGCGCGGGAGGGGCGCCTCCTCCGGGTCGGTCGCCCCCTCCGGGGCGGTCACCGCCTCCGGATCGGCTTCCACCGGCTCGCCCGCGGCCGGGGGCTCGAAGGTGGCCATGATCCGGACCAGACCGTCCGCCGCGCTGTCCTCCGCGAGCGCGAGGCGCTCCAGGGCCAGCAGCATCCGGACCGGCGGCTCGTCGTCCTCGTCCGCGGTGGCGCCGTGCGCGCCCGGACCGGTCTCCTCCTCCTGGAACGGCATCACCCGGCCGTCCAGCACCGCCTCCTGCAGGGCCTGCTCCGGGTCGGGCAGGCCCAGCTTCTGCAGCCCGGTCCGCAGCTCGCCCGCCTCCAGCGCGGAGTGTCCGCGCAGCGCGGCCTGCTCCAGCAGCCAGACGGCCAGTGCCTGCCCGCGCCGGGTGTCGCCGGGGCCGGCGGCCGGACCGAGCAGGGCGCGGGCGAACCCGTCGGCCTGTTCGGGGCGCACCCCGGGCAGGGCGAGCAGCGACCACGGGTCCTCGCGCAGCGCCTGCACCGCGCCCTCACCGAACGCGGCCACCGCGTCGGCGGCGAGCGTCTGGACGGCGCCGGCGGGCGCGCCTCCCGCCGTCAGCGCTTCGGCGGCGGCCCGTACGGCGGCGGCCCGCGCCTCGTCCGGTGAGCCGGCGACGGCCCCGGCCCCCGCGGCCGCGGCCGCGCCGCCCGGCC
>NZ_BAAALF010000106.1:0-27836 GCF_039528135.1 Kitasatospora nipponensis
CGAGGCCACAACCCAAGAACTGAAGCCTCGTCACAGTAAGCACCGTTGCAGTACTAGGCCGGTGCCTGGCCGGGGGGTTCGGCGGGCTGGTGGTCGGGGCATTCCAGGCGCAGCTCGCCGTCGCCGAAGGGCGCGTCGACGAAGGCGCAGTGGTGCGGACGGTCCGGGTCCTCGGGGTGGGCGTCGGGGCGGTAGAAGCGGCAGGTGACGCAGGTGCGCGAGACGGGGATCGCCTGATGCCGTTGCAGGACCCGGATCATCGCCGTGGTGCCGCGCAGCATGGCCGCGACGTCCTGCTCGCCCAGCGCGTCCAGGGCCTCCCGTAGCGGTGCGGGGATCGCCGCGAGCCGGTCGGCCTCGGCGCGGCCGTCCGGGGTCAGCGTCAGTGCCACCGTGCGGGTGTCGAGCGGGTCGCGCCGGCGGTCCACCAGCTCCTTGGCCGTCAGGGCCCGGACCGCGTCGCTGACCGTGGGGGCCGTGGACGCCAGGGCGGTGACGATCTCGCCCTGCCGCCGGGGCCGGCCGTCGCCCGCCAGGAAGAGCAGGATGTCGGCCTGCAACGGCGTGAGCTTGGTGGGGCCGGCGTTGTGCCAGGCGCTGAGCCGCACCGCCTGCCCGAGACGGGTCAGCCCGATCAGCAACTGCTCGCTGGGGGACAGTCCCGGCAGTGCGCCGTCCATCCGATCCTCCTTCGCGCCATGACCCGTGGGCCGGCCACCCCGGCGGAAACCGGCCTGGCGGGCCTGTTGCATTCTAGGCAGTGCCAACTATATTTGGCACTGCCAACTAACCCGCCCCGGCGGGTCACCCGGCACCACCCCTTCGTCATCCGAGGAGCACCTTCATGTCCCGTCTGTCCACCGTCGACCCCGACTCCGCCGCACCCGCCGCCAAGGTGCTGCTCGACAAGGTCGACCGCATGCTGGGCGCGACGCCCAACATGATGCGAGCGATGGCGGTCTCGCCCGCCGTGCTGGAGGCCTACCTCTCCTTCAGTGGAAGCCTGGCCAAGGGCCACCTCTCCGCGGCGGTCCGCGAGCAGATAGCCCTGGTCGCCGCCGTCGAGAACTCCTGCGCCTACTGCTACGCCGCCCACCACGTCCTGGGCGCCGGCGCGGGTGTCAGCGCCGACGACCTGGCGGCCGGTGGGCACGCCGAGGCCGCCGACCCCAAGGTCACCGCCGCCCTGCGGTTCGCCCGCGCGGTCATCCGCGACAAGGGATTCGTCTCCGACGCCGACCTGGCGGCGGTCCGGGCGGCCGGCTACGGCGACGGTGAGATCGGCGAGATCATCGGTGCGGTGGCCCTGAACACCTTCACCAACTACTTCAACTCCGTCGCCCGCACCGAGCTGGACTTCCCGCCCGTGGCCCTGCCGCAGTAGTCGAGGGAGTCGGAGAGGAGTCAGGGGGTGACGTAGCAGGCCCCGACCGCCCGCTCGCGACTGTGGGGGCCGCGAGCGGGCTCACCTTCCGGCACCCGGCCGTCCGGTGGGTGACGGTCGCCGGGCCGGACCTACTGGTCCCGGTCGACCGTCACGGCCATCTTGCCGAGTGCGCGACCGCTCTCCAGCACCCGGTGGGCCTCGACGATCTCCTCGAACCGGAACGTCCGGGTGGGCCGGCCGCGCAGGACGCCGGCCTCGACCTTGGCGAAGATCTCCGCCCACGGGATGTCGGAGAGCGGGAAGTCGGCAGTGCCCAGCACGAAGGCGCTGCCGAAGAAGCTGAGCCGCACCCCGCTGGGCAGGTCGGTGATCGGGTCGAAGTCCGGCACCGGGGCGAAGCCGCCGAGGAAGCCCAGCTGGCAGACCCGGCCGCGGGGTCCGACGGTGGCCAGCGAGTCGCGCAGGACACTGTTGCCGACCACGTCGAAGACCGCGTCCACGCCGATGCCCCGCGCCCTGACCTGGTCCGCCAGGTGCCCGTCGTCGATCAGCACGTGCTCGGCGCCGAGGTCCTCCAACAGGGCCGCGTGGGCGGGGTTCCGGGTGGTGGCGAGGACCCTGGCGCCGTGGTCGACGGCCAGGTCGACGGCGGCCTGACCGAGCGAGGAGGTCGCCCCGCGCACCAGGACCCGCTCGCCCGGCCGGACGTCCAGGGTGCCGAACAGACCGCTCCAGGCGGTCGCGTACACCTCGGGCACGGCTGCCAGGTCGGCCCAGCCGAGCGAGGAACGGACCGCCACCACGTTGGTCGCCGGCACGGTCACCAGCTCGGCGTAGCTGCCGTCGCGGGTGCGTCCCATGCCGCCCAGGATGGCCACCACGGTGGTGCCGACGGGGAGTTCACCGGACGGGTCGGCCTCGACGACCCCGGCGCACTCGATCCCCGGGACGGCCGCGACGGTGCCCCAGGCGCCGGCGCGCATGTAGGCCTCGGCGTGGTTGAGACCGAAGGCCCGGACCCGGATCAGCACCTCCCCGGCCGCCGGCACGGGGTCGGGGAGCTCGGTGACGGTGAGTACCTCGGGGCCGCCGTGGGCGGAGATGACGATGGCCTTCATGATCGGAATCCATTCTTGAATAGTGGTTCATCTATTGGGCCGGAAAAAGAGCCACCGTGGGCGGTGGCTCGGGGGTTGATCGTTCGGGTGCGGGGTGCGGGGTGCGGGGTGCGGGGTGCGGGGTGCGGGGTGTCAGGTGAGGGCGGCGAAGGCGTTGTCGGCGATCGCGCGCAGGACCGCCTCGTCGGGGTTCGCCTTGCCCACGACCATCAGCCCCTGGCAGGTCGCCACCAGCAGCTTGGCGCTGCCGCCGGGATCGACCGCGGCTCGCACCTCGCCCCGGGTGCGCGCGTTCACCAGTGCCGCGGTCATGCAGCGCTCCAGACGGGCCAGGTGACCCCGGACCACGGCGGCGGCCTCGTCGTCCTCGGCCGCCTCCTCGATCGCGGTGTTCACCAGCAGGCAGCCCTGTCGGCCCTCCGGGCTGAGCAGGTCGCGCACCAGCCCGTCGAAGTAGCCGCGCAGCTCCGCCAGGCCGGCGCCGGGGGCGTCCAGCTCGCCGAGCTTCTGCGGCACGACCAGCCGGGAGTAGCGCTCCAGTGACTTGAGGAACAGTGCTCGCTTGCCGCCCGGGAACGCGCTGTAGATGCTGCCGGGCTTGACCCCGGTCGCCTTCACCAGGTCCTCGATGGAGGTGGCCCGGTAGCCCCGCTCCCAGAACCGGAGCATGGCCTGGTTGAGGACGGTCTCGGGTTCGAACTCGCGGGGGCGGGGCATGTGCCCACTATACATGAATGGCTATTCAAGAACGGGAGGAGACTCGCCGGCCCGGTGTCCTCGGTGCGGACTGTCTCCGAATATTCGGACATACCGTCACATAGAGTGCGCCTTGCGGCTGTCGGCGCCGCTCGCCCCTCGGGGCGGCCGACCGAGGAGCCCGCACGACCGTCATGTCATCGCCCGTTCCGAGCCTGCCGCCGCCGCGCTGGTCGAACGCCTTCGATCCGGGGCCCGCAGCGCCGAACGGCACGCCCGAGCCCTTCCCAGGAGGACCCACACCGTGCAGCGAACCAAGCCGACGCAACGAACCATCCGTCTCGGCCTCGCGATCGCCACCGCCGTCGCGGCCGTGGCCGCGACCACCCCGTCCGTCTTCGCCGCCACCACCGGCGGGATGCACGGCCGTGGCGCCCACCACGCCGTCTTCGTCCAGACCGACAATCCGGCCGGCAACCAGGTCGTCGCCTACCACCGGGCCGAGGACGGGCAGCTGACCCGGACCGACACGTACGACACCGGCGGGCTCGGCGGCGTGCTGGAGGGTTCGGTCGCCGACCACCTCGCCTCGCAGGGGTCGCTGACCTACGACGAGCGGCACGCGCTGCTGTACGCGGTGAACGCCGGCAGTGACACCGTCACCGTCTTCGCGGTGGACGGCGACCGGCTGGTCCGGCGTCAGGTCATCGCCTCCGGGGGCCGCTTCCCGGTCAGCGTCGCGGTCCACGGCGACGCGGTCTACGTCCTCAACGCGCTGGACGGCGGCTCGATCCAGGGCTTCGTCGTCACCGACGGGCACCTGGAGTCGCGGGCGGACCGGCACCGCTGCCTGGGCCTGGACCCGAACGCCACCCCGCAGTTCACCCACACCCCCGGCCAGGTCGGGTTCACCGGGGACGGCTCGAAGCTGGTCGTCACCACCAAGGCGGGCGGCAACAGCCTGGAGGTCTTCGACCTGGACCGCTCCGGCGCCCCCGCACAGTCACCGGTCGTCACCACCCAGCCCGACACGGTGCCGTTCGGCTTCGTCGAGCACGGCGAGCACGACATCCTGCTCACCCAGGCCGGGCCGAACGCGGTGGCCACCGTCCGGATCCACGGTGACGGCACCGCCACCCAACTGGCAGCCGTGGCCACCGGACAGTCGGCGACCTGCTGGATCACGGCCGCGGGCGGGTTCCGCTACGCCTCCAACGCCGGCAGCTCGACCCTCTCCGGCTTCCGGGTCGACGAGCACGGCCGGCTGACCCCCCTGGGGAACACACCCACGGGTCCCGGCACGGTCGACTCCGCGGCCTCCGAGGGCGGCCACTTCCTCTACGTGCAGACCGGCGTCAACGGCGGCCTCGACTCCTTCCGGGTCAACACCGACGGCTCACTGACCGCCCTGGGATCCGAGACCGTCCCCGATGCGGCCGGCGGCGAGGGCATCGTCGCATTCTGACCCCGGTCAGCGGGCAGCCGGGAGTTGTGAGCCGACGCCCGACCGCGGGTCCGCGGTCGGCTGTCGGCTGACCTGATTCCTTTGTACGGAAGATCACGAACACGAGGCGGCGTCGGGCTCAACTGCCTGACGGAGCGACCATGTCCGCGGCCAGTGCCGCGTAGATGTACTCGCTGCCCCAGCGATCCCCGTCGAGGTCGTTCTCGACCAGGTGCGCCTCCCGACGCATCCCGAGGCGCTCACAGACCCGTACGGAGCCGGTGTTCTCCACGTCCAGCCGTGCGTAGAGCCGGTGCACGCCCAGCGTGTCGAAGGCGAACCGGGCCAGCGCCAAGGCCGCCTCGCTCGCATAGCCCTGCCCCTGGTGACGCGGGTCGAGGGTCCAGCCGATCTCGGCCTGGGCGGCGCGGGCATGGGCCAGGGTGAGCGTCACCTCGCCGAGGACGCCGGGCGCATCACGTCGGCACACGGCAAGTGCCAGCTTGTCCCCGTCGACGCGCCAAACCGACTGCGCCGCGCGCTCGGCCGCAACCTGCTCACTGCGTTCCCGGGTGTGCGCCGGCCGGTACAGGTAGCGCGCCACGCTCGGCAGGCTCTGGTAGGCGTAGAGGTCGTCGGCGTCGCCTGGAGTGAACAGACGCAGCGACAACCGGGGCGTGGTCATCGGCAGCAGCGGGGCGACGTCCATGCGGACCTCCGGGACGCGGATCTGGATCAAGACGCGGATTCTCGCATCACTACTGACGGGCAGCCACGCCTTTTCGACTGCAGGGCCCGGCGGCATCCCAGGGGTTGTTCACTGGCCCACGCTCCTGGGGTGCGAAGTACCAGCAGTACAGGCAGTGGTGATCCCGGCCCAGGCAACGGCCGCGGTGTGGAGCCGTTCCCGTCCGGCACTGGCCAGAGCCGTGCGCAGCGGCTCCGGAACGGCGAAGACGACGAAGCCCGTCATGGGTCATGGGAACCACGTCTCGGAGCGGGCTCTCCGTGCCCGTCAGGAGCGCTTCCCACCTCGCCCTTGGCACCACTCGGTGGCCGTCCGCCCGCGCGAGGTCCGGCGCGGGCGGACGGCCCTGCGCTCGGGCGGACGGTCTCCTAGCCGATGGTGAGGACGGCGCTCGCCTGGCCCAGCTGGACGCCGTTCTGGCTGAGCGTCACGGTGACGGTGAAGGCGCTCGCCTGGCAGCCGGCGAGTACCAGGTAGGACGTGCTGGCGGCCACCCGCTGGTGCGCGGCGAAGGCGACCGTGCGGAGGAAGGGGTCGACGACCGGGCAGCCCTGGGGGAAGCCGCCGGTGGCGCTGGTGAAGCGGCCGTACCAGGTCTCGGAGACGGTCTGGGCCTGACCGGTGCAGTTGGTCGCGGTCAGCGTGGCGGTTGAGCCCTGGCCGGGGGAGACCTGGGCGGGCTGGAACGCGAGGCTGTTGATCTGCACGACGCCCGAGCAGGCGCGGGCCGTGGCGGACGCCGCCGGGTCTGCCGCCGCCATCGCCGGGCCGGCGCCCGCCAGGAGGGCGGTGCTCGCGGCGGCCGCGGCGGTCGCGAAGGAGAGTCTGCGCAGCATGTCGGAATCCTTTCGAGTACGGATCGGGGGCCGGCCGCGGAAGGGTGTCGAGCGCCCGAGGCCGGCACCAACGTGGCAGCAGCGAAAGGAAGTTGCAACGGCCAGCTGGCTTCCCGGAGTTGTCCAGACCAGAACCGGCCGGATTCGCCTCGAGCGCCCCGAGCCGGCGCGGTTGGCCGCCTACTGGGCGGGGTACCGAGGCTGCGACCGTGGCGGCGGATCCGGTGGTGGGGGACACCGCGGGCCGGTCCGCGCCCGGGCTGATCGGATTCCCGCAGAAGGAGTGAAGAGTTGACACGTCGCTGGCTGGTGACCGGATGTTCCTCGGGCCTGGGACTGGCCCTCGCCACCGCGGTGGTGGCCGCGGGCGACAGCGTGCTCGCCACCTCCCGCCGACCGTCCGCCCTGGACGCGCTCGCCGCCGAGCACCCCGACCGGGTGGTCACCGCCACCGTCGACGTGCGGGACGCGGAGCAGTGTGCGGCGGCCGTCCAGCTGGCGTGCGACCGCCTTGGCGGGGTGGACGTCCTGGTCAACAACGCGGGGGCCGGCGTCTTCGGCGCGGTCGAGGAGGTCTCGGACGACGAACTGCGCGCCCAGCTGGAGGTCCTGGCCGTCGCTCCGTGGCGGTTCGCCCGCCTGGTGCTGCCGCTGATGCGCGCCCAGGGCCGTGGGCACATCCTCAACGTCTCCTCGCTCGCGGGCCGGATGGCCTTTCCCGGGCTCGGCGCGTACGTCGCGGGCAAGTACGCCCTGGAGGGCATGAGCCAGGCGCTGGCCGCCGAGGTCGCGCCGTTCGGCGTGCGGGTCACCGTGATCGAGCCCGGTGGCTTCGCGACCGAGTACGGCAGCGCGCTCGCGGAGAGCGCCGCCCGCCTGCCGGTCTACGAGCCGACCATCGGGCCGGTGCGGGCCGGCCTGCGCGGGATGGGGGGCAACCCGGAGCTGAACCGGCCCGAGGACTTCGCCGCGCTGGTGCTGCGCGCGGTCGGCGCCGGCTCGGTCCCGCTGCGCCTGCCGGCGGGCCCGGACGCCTACGCCTACCTGGAGATGATCGAGGAGCAGGCGCGCGCGGAGTTCGCCGCCGCCCGGGTGTTCGCACTCGGTGCGGGTGAGGCCGGTGAGGCCGGTGAGGCGAGTGACGTCGGTGAGGCCGGGGGCCTGCTGCCCGGGCAGGCCGGGGACCCACAGGCGGACCCCGCGCCGACCTCGGCGTAGCTCCGGTGGTGGGCTCCTGCGCCGGCCCCGTCGCCGGCGCAGGAGCCGGTCCTCAGGGGGTGACCGGGCCCTCGTCCAGCGGCACGGCGCCCCCGGGCACGTCTCCCACGGGCGCGTCGTGCGGCGGCGCGGCGTCCAGCGGCGCGTCTAGCAGGGCGAGCAGCTCGGGGTGGACCAGTGCCCCCGGCAGACGCGGATGCGGCGCGAGGACGCCCGCGCTCCGCAGCCGGTCCAGCGCCGGCTGCGGCGCGTACGGGATCCGCTCGCGCAGCCACGGCGCCGACACCGCCGGGGTGCCCCGCAGTTGCTCCAGGACGGCGGCGGTGGCCGGGTCGGCGGCGACCCGCTCCAGCGCCGTGTCCAGCAGGCCGCAGTAGGCGGTGACGGTCGCGGTGCGGTGCCGGGCGGTCTCGGTGACGGCGCGGGCGAACACCTCGCCCCAGCGCGCCCAGTCGCCGTCGGCGCCGGCGACCAGCGCCTCGTCGTGCTCGCGCCGGTGGCCGTGGACCCAGCCGTCGAGGTCGAGCAGCAGTCCCGGCATCAGTCCGGCCGCCACCAGGTCGCACTGGCTCAGCAGGCGCACCATGCGGCCGTTCGCGTCGGGGAACGGATGGATCGTCAGCAGGCCCAGCGCCGCGAGCGCGGCGGCGTCCAGCGGCGGGGAGGTGGTGCCGGCGCCCCACCGGTGCCAGCGCTCCACGTGCGCGCGCAGCGGCTCGCCGGCGGCGACGTCGATGGCGAAGGCCCGCCCGTCCGGCCAGGTGACCAGCGCGCGCGAGCGGTGGAAGCCGCCCCGGGCCGGGATGTTGGGGTCGGCGGCGATCAGCAGCCGGTGCAGCTCGGCGAGCGAGTCCGGGGCGAAGCACGGGCGCCGGCCGGGCTGTTCCCGCAGCTCCTCGCGCACCGAGTGGACCGCCAGCAGGCCGGCGGTGGCGCGGTTCTCGGCGGGCGCGGAGAGCTGCTCGGCCAGCTCCGCGGGGTCGGTGGCGCCGACGTACCGCCGGTGCAGCTTGGTGCGCACGCGGGGCCGGTGGAACAGGTCCGGGTCGGCGAGCCGGGCCGCGGCCGTGCTGAGCGCGGCCAGCGCGTCGAGCGCCTCGCGGCGGGCGGCGGCGGGCACCGCCTCGGCGTCGGACGGCGGCACGACGGGCAGGACCCGTCGCGCCGCCGGGGAGGTACCGGAGGGCATCAGCAGGAGCGACCCGTCACGACACCGGTGGGCATGGTGACGTTCACGTACTCGGTGGTGTCCGCGGACCACAGGTGCTGGGTGGTGATCGCGTACACGACGGTCTGGTACTGCACGTTCAGCGCCCAGCTCTGCCCCGGGTTGAGGGTGACCTCGACGCCGTAGCTCTTGGCGATCGAGGTGTTCAGCTGGGTCCCGAGGGTGGCCGTCAGCACCTCCGCCGCGGTCGCCGAGATGTTGGTGCTGACCTGGTAGGTCACCGTGTAGGTGGTGGTCTCGGTGATCTTGGCGACGCCGTTGGAGCTGTTGCGGTAGCAGTTCTGCTGCTCGTCCCAGGTCTTGCCCTTGCTGTAGACCCTGCTGCCGGGCTGCTCGCCGCTGCTGCCGCCCCCGCCGTAGCTCATCGGGATGCCCGGGTCCGCGGGGCTGCTGGGCATGATGCTGCGCTGCCCGGTGATGATGACCTTGGGCAGGCCGGGGACCGAGTCGCCCGGGTTGCCCTCGCTCATGTCGAAGCCGCCGGTGGCGCTTCCGGTGCCGTCGCCGTCGCCGGAGGGGTCGCCCGGGTTGCCGCCGGGGTCACCGGGGCCGTCCGGGTCGTCGGGGCAGGAGGTCTGGCCGTCCTCGTAGCAGGTGTCGGCGTAGGCGTGGTGCGGTGCGATGACCGCGGGCACCGCGGTGAGCACGGTGGCTCCCAGCGCGGTGGCGAGCACGAGCTTCCTGAGATTCATGGGCTTCTCTCGTGAGGACGGTTCGACGGCGAAGGCTTTCCACCGTCGGCATGCGCGGCGAACTGGCCCAGGGGGCAGCGGCGTTCGGTCTCCCGAAGCCACCGGACGGGGTAGTCGCGGGCGGTGCTTCGCCGGCGCGGCGCCACCCTCGCAGACTCACGTCACATAAGCCAGAATGAATTTCAGCCACGACCTCACTCATCTCTGTCACTGAGCGCCACGGTTGCGGGTCGCCGCCGCGGAGGGTCGCTCGTCTCCTCGCGGCCGCGGGGCGCGCCGGATCGGCCGGCTCCGGTCGCGCAGCCGTCCGGGGGACGACGGTGTGCCGAACATCGGCGGCGAAGGGCGGCGCGGCCGCCGCGATCGGGTCCGACCGGCCCGCCGGGGGGCACGGTGCGGGCCGGTCGGTGCCGCCGACCCCGGTCCGGGCGGCGGCGGACGTCGCCGGGTGCGGTGACGCATCGAGCACGCCGCCGCCGCCCGGATGGCCGGAACCGATCAGTCCGGGCCGGTTCCCGACAGAAAGAAGCAGGTCCATCGAGGGTGTTTCCGCCTGCCTGCGAACGCGTACGCTCCGAACTTGTTCTCAACGAACATGTTCGTTACGTTGGTCTCATGACAGTGCACCCCCACCACCCGATCGCCATCGTCGGGGCCGGCCTCGGCGGCCTGACCCTGGCCCGCGTCCTGCACCTGCACGGCATCGAGGCCGCCGTCCACGACCTGGAGGCCTCGCCCGCCGCCCGCGCGCAGGGCGGCATGCTCGACATCCACGAGGAGTCCGGGCAGCGGGCCCTGCGCGCCGCCGGTCTGGAGCGGGAGTTCCGCGCGCTCGTCCACCCGGGCGGCGAGGCCGTGCGGGTCCTCGACCGGCACGCCGTGGTCCGGCTGGCGGAGGACGACGACGGCGAGGGGGGCCGTCCCGAGGTCGACCGTGGCTCGCTGCGCGACCTGCTGCTCGGCGCGCTGCCCGCGGGCACCGTCCGCTGGGGTGCGAAGGTCGCCGCGGCAGGCCCGTTGGGCGGGGGCCGGCACGAGGTGACCCTCGACGACGGCGGCGTGTTCACCACCGACCTGCTGGTCGGCGCGGACGGTGCCTGGTCGAGGATCCGCCCGTTGCTCTCCGTGGCCAGGCCCGCCTACTGCGGGATCTCCTTCGTCGAGGCCGACCTGCCGGACGCCGACAGTCGCCACCGCGCGAGCGCGGCCGTGGTCGGTGGCGGCATGCTCTTCGCCCTCGGCGCGGGCCGGGGCTTCCTGGCCCACCGCGAGGCCGACGGCAGCCTGCACGTCTACA
The DNA here is from genome assembly GCF_039528135.1 of Kitasatospora nipponensis. NCBI lineage: Bacteria > Bacillati > Actinomycetota > Actinomycetes > Kitasatosporales > Streptomycetaceae > Kitasatospora > Kitasatospora nipponensis. The sequence goes on from NZ_BAAALF010000106.1 coordinate 10,665, forward strand.
CGGCGCTGCGGGTGCCGGAGTCCTGGCTCGACGGGATCGACTTCACCGCCGCCGACACCGCCGCCGCGAAGGCCGCCGTGCTGGCGCACTTCGCCGGCTGGGACGACAGTCTGCGGGCGCTGGTCGCCGATGCCGAGGGCCCGCTGATCCCGCGCCGGGTGCACGCCCTGCCGGTCGACCACCGCTGGGAGCGGGTGCCCGGCGTCACCCTGCTCGGCGACGCCGCCCACCTGATGTCACCGTTCGCGGGGGAGGGTGCCAACCTCGCCATGCTCGACGGGGCCGAGCTGGGCCTGGCCCTGGCCGCCCACCCGGGCGACGTCGAGGCCGCGCTGACCGCCTACGAGCAGGCGCTCTTCCCGCGCAGCGCCGGCGCCGCCGCCGAGTCCGCCGCCGGGCTGCTCGCCTGCTTCGGTGCGGACGCGCCGCAGGGGCTGCTCGACCAGTTCGCCGGCCGGCAGGAGCAGTCGGCCTGACCGAGCCGGCTCGGCCCGGCAGCGACGGCGTGACCTCCCCGTCGGACCGGCCCGCTGTCCCGGCTGGGGCTCAGGCCCCGGTCTGGCGTTTGGTGCGGCGGCGGGCCACCGCGAAACCGATGACCAGACCGACCAGCAGGGTGACGGTCAGGACCAGCCACAGCGGCAGCGTGACGGTGGGGATCCACAGCTTGATGGCGACCGACTCGGTGTTGGCCGCGATGAACCAGATCGCGAGGACCGCGAGGATGCCGAGACCGATGGTGCGCAGGCGGAATTCCCGGCCCTTCACGGTGAGGGCCGACGGGCGACGCGGAGGTGTCTGTGCCATATGTCCAGTATCAGACCATTTCGCTCTGACCTCGCCCTCAGCCCCGCGGGAGAGGCCCGCCGCCCCCCGCGCGAGCCGGTGGCACCCGGGCCCACGCCCTCGGTTCGTACACCGCCACCGATGCCTACAGCGGTGGCGCCGGCGGCTGGTGATCGGGGGCGGCGAGCAGGTTGAGCGTCTCGGCGAGCTGCTCGCGCGCGTCCGGGTCACCGATCAGCCCGTCCGCGTCGAGGGTCCCGCGGTCCACGGTGAGGCGGCGGCAGGCCGCCTCGACGATGGTCGCGCCGGTGTAGGTCAGCACGGTGCGCAGAGTGGCTTCCGCGCCCTGGCCGCGGCCGGGGGCGGCGGCGTTGATCCAGGCCACCGGCTTGTCGCAGATCTCGGTGCCGCCGACCGTCCAGTCCAGCAGGTTCTTGAAGGAACCCGGCAGCGTGCCCGCGTACTCCGGCGCGCAGATCAGCAGGGCGGTCGCGTCGGCGATCGCGGCGCGCAGCTCGGCGACGGAGGCGGGCAGCGGGTCGGTGTCGTCGTCGGGGTTGAAGTGCGGCAGGGCGGCCAGGCCGTCGTAGCGCACGGTCCGCAGTGGGGCCGGCGCCACCGCCGCGGCGGTGCGCAGCACCACCTCGTTCGAGGAGGCGGTCCGCAGGCTGCCGGAGAGCAGCAGGATGTGAGGGGAGGTCAGCATCGGGCCAACCTACCCGCCCGGCCAACCTACCCGCCCGGCCAACCTACCCGCCCGGCCGGCCGGCGCGACCGGCCCGCAGGTCGGTCTCCCGCAGCCAGAGCAGTTCGGTGAGCCGGGCGAGCCCCTTCGCCAGGTGCCGGCGGTAGGTCGTCATCGGCAGGTCCAGCAGGTCGGCGGCGCGCTGCTGGCTGGGGGCGGGCTGCAGGTAGGTGTGGTGCAGGGCGCGGAAGGCCCGCCGGTCCAGCGGCGAGGCCTCCAGGGCGGCCGCCGCCTCCAGGAGCGCCTCGCGCAGCACCCGGGTGGCGTCCGTGCGGCCGTCGGGGGCCGAGGTGACCAGGCGGGCGCGCAGCAGGTCCGCGCCGTGCAGCCCGTCGGCCCGGCCGAGCCCGCGCACCGCCTGCCGCACCCCGGCCGCGAACTCCTCGCGGCTGAACTCCGGGTGCGTGAACGGCTCGTGACCGAACAGCTCATGGCCGAACTCCGCGCGGGCGAACGGTTCCCGGTCGGGTGTCCCGGAGTGCGGCGGCGCGGGCGCGGCGGGCAGCGCGCGCGGATCGTCGCCGGCCTGGCGACCGCAGAGCAGGTCCAGCCAGGCGAGCGGCGGGGTGCGCCGCCAGTCGTGGGCGAAGACCCCGTAGCGGTGCCCGCCGACGGTGAAGTCGGCGCCCGGGGCCCGGGTGAAGTCGACGTAGGCGCAGCTCAGTTGCCAGCGCTCGGGCTCCGCGAACGGCAGCAGCGTCAGCGCGGGCGGGCGGCGCGTCAGATAGCCGTGGGTCAGCCGAAGGGTGATCAGGAGCTGGACGGCGGAGACGTCCTGGTACTGCTCACGGCTCATCCAGTGCCGCACCAGCAGGGCGTGCTCGCCCGCCCGCAGGTCCCCGCCGTCCCGGTCGAGCAGCCAGCCGCGGGCGGCTTCGACGGCCGGATCCGCGGGGGCCGCCGGGCTCGCGGACCCGGTGGGACCGGTGGGATCCGGCTCCCGGCCGAGGACGACGACCGTGCTGAACCCCTTGGGCGGACCACCCGGCTCCCGCACCACGCTGGTGGTGGCCGCCGGGTGCCCGTCCCAGGCGGCCAGCAGCTCCGCCGAGTCGCGGCCCTCGTGCGCCTCGGTCATCGCGCGCAGCGCCGGCAGGTCCCCGGGTGCGGCCGGGACGATGGTCAGCCGCTCCAGCAGCGGGGGAGCGGCGTCCCGGACACTGTCCAGGACCGGGGTGAGCACGGTGGCGACCGCCGGACTGTCCCGGTGCAGGAAGGCGAAGTCCGTGAGCACCGTGCGCTGGCGGGCGTGGTCGCCGGCGTCGAAGAACCGCTGGTAGTACGCGACGGCCCGGCGGGTGAGCGCCGCCCGGCGCTCGGGGGCCCGCCAGCGCAGCCGGGCGTCCAGCGCGCGGCGCACCAGGTCGTGCGGATACAGGCCCCGAGTGCCGCGGTGGACGGCGGACAGGCCCTGCAGCCAGTCGAAGACGTCCCCGGCGTCCGGCACCTCCAGCAGGGCCGCCAGCAGCGGCTCGGTGGTCACCAGCACCTGGGCCGAGGCCTCCAGTGCCGCTCGGTGCAGCGCGGAGGGGACCGCCTCCAACAGGTGCTCCAGCAGCGCCTCCACCACGCTGGGCGCGTCGCCGAGCCGTCGCAGCCCGGTCCCGGTCTGCCGCCACAGGTCGGCGGCCAGCGCCAGGGCCAGCGGGTGGCCGTGGGTGGCCCGCACGGCCCGGTCCCGTTCGGGCCCGGGCACCCCGCGCCGCCGCAGCAGCTCGCGGCTGTCCGCCGGATCCAGCGGGCCCAGCGCCATCGGGTGCAGCAGCCCGTGCCAGGCCGGGTCGGTGCGCCAGGCCAGCGGCGGGGCCTGACGGGTGGCCAGGAGCACCAGCGCGTCGGCGGGCAGCAGGTGCAGCAGCCGTTCGTCGAGGCCGCCGGGATCGTCCACGATCGCGTCGGCGGGGTCGAGCACCAGCAGCACGGCCCGGGCGCCGGCGAGTCGGGCGGCGAACTCGCCGTCCGCGAGGTCCCGCGCGAGCTCCTCCGCGTCCGGCCGCAGCAGCGTGCGGCCGGCGGCGACGCCCTGCGCGGCCAGCCAGTGCACGAGCGCGCTCTTGCCGATGCCCCCGGGGCCGTGCACGTGGACGACCGCCCCCGCCCCCGACGCCAGCAGTGCCGCGAACCGCTCGCCCTCCGCTCGGCGGCCCACGAAACCGCGCTCGCGCCCCTGCGCGAGCCGGTCGGCCAAGCGCCCAGCCACTGCCACCCCCACCGGTCGATCGACGCCAGTCTCCGGGCGCCCGCGGCGCGGTGTCAACGGCGTGCGGCGGCGTTCCGCGGGCGCCCGCGGCCCGTGCCCGCCGGGGCGGCGCCGCGCGGCAACGGGCATGAAACGGACCGGAATTGGACGGGAAGTGGACGGTGGACGGCCTGTCGGGTGGATCCGGCGCCGCACTACCTTCGGGTCATCGCCGGCGCCGGTCCACCAGGCGTCGGGAACGCCCCGGCCGGGCGACCGTTCGGCCGTTCCAGGAGAGGACACCACTCATGAACACCACCACCACCCCGCGGGCGGGCCGTCGCGGCAGCCGGATCGGGCTGGGCCGACTCGGCCGCCTGGGCCGGTTCGGGACCGCGACCGCGGTGGCCGTGAGCAGCGCGGCCGCGCTGCTCACGTTCGCCGGCAGCGCGTCCGCCAACCAGTTCTACGGCGGGACCCTGCACCCCGGCGAGCAGCGGTGCGTGCAGCAGTACGCCGCCTACCAGGTCCGTGGCGACGGCCAGGCCACCGGGCAGGGCGCCAAGTTCAAGATCCAGTACAACGGCGCCACCGTCGCGGGGACCGGCTCGCCGGGACTCACCAGCGGCTGGGCCGCCGAACTGCGCACCAGCCTGGGCACGTTCCCCGGCGCGGGCTACTACACCGCGTGCGCGACCAACAACGGCACCGCCGACACCAACGTGCGCCTGCAGCTGCGCACCGACGCCGAGTTCAGCTGACCCGCACGGCGCGGCGGGCCGTGGGGCCGTCCGGGAGCGGGCAGGGCTCCCGGACGGCCGGACCAACCGGTCCCGCGGACGGCGGTCAGCTGACGCTGACGGCGCTCCAGGCCGCGGCGATCGCGTTGTACTCGGCGCTGTTCGCGCCGTAGAGGTCCTTCGCCGCGCTCAACGAGGCGGTGCGCGCGCCCTTGTAGGTGGTGGTGGAGGTCATGTAGACGGTGAGCGCGCGGTACCAGATCTTGGCGACCTTCTGGTTGCCGATCCCCTTCACCGTGGAGCCGTTGCAGGTCGGGCTGTTGTAGGCGACCCCGTTGATGGTCTTGGCGCCGCTGCCCTCACTGGCCAGGTAGAACCAGTGGTTCCCCACGCCCGAGGAGTTGTGGACGTCCAGCTGGCCGACCTTCTTCGTCCAGCAGTCGGCGGACGAGCCGTCCAGCGACGGCTTGTCGAAGCGGCGCAGCCACGGCGGGGTGGACTGGTCGCTGAACAGGTAGTCGGGGGTGTCGACCTTGCTGTTGGCGTACCACTCGACCATCGTGCCGAAGATGTCGCTGGTGGACTCGTTGAGGCCGCCGGACTCGCCCGAGTAGCGCAGGTTGGCCGTCGCGCTGGTGACGCCGTGGGTCATCTCGTGGCCCATGGTGTCGAGGTCGACCTGCTCGGGGTCGGTCACGCCGTCGCCGTCGCCGGTCAGCATGCAGAAGCAGGTGTCGGACCACTCGGCGTTGTCCCACTTGGTGCCGACGTGCACGAAGACGGTGGCGCCCTTGCCGTCGTTCTTGATGCCGTTGCGGCCGAAGGTGTTCTTGTAGTAGTCGTACGTCCAGGCCGTGTTGGCGTGGGCGTCGACGGCCGCGGTGGCCCGGTCGGTCGAGAACTTGTGCCCGTCGCCCCAGACGTTGTCCGCGTCCGTGAAGAGCACGCCGGAGGTCGCGGTGATCGAGCCGGCGTCCAGGTTGTGCGCGTCGCGGGTGGAGTGGCCGCGCACCGGGTCGACCAGCGCGTAGCCGCCGGTCTGCGCCTTGGTGTCGATCGAGATGGTGCCGGTGTACTCCGAGTTCCCGGTGCCGGTGGCCTCCTCGGAGGCGTCGTAGGCCTCGATCTGCTCGCCGGTGGTGGCGTCGGTGACGACCACCCGGCTCGCCGGCTCGCCGTGCGCGCCGACCCCGGCGACGGTGGTGCGCCAGGCGAGCCGCGGCGTGCCGTCGGCGGCCCAGACGACCAGCTCGGGGGTGCTGGTCGCCTCGCCGATGCCCTGGGCACTCTGCAGCGCGTGGCCGGCGCTGGCCTGGGCGGAGACGGCCGGGACGGTGGACTTCACGGCGGCGTCGTGCGCGGCCGCCCGGGAGGAGTCCTCGAGCCGGCCCCGGGCGTCCTGGTGGACCACCAGGTCGCCGCCGACGACGGGCAGTCCGTGGTACGTGCGGTCGAAGCGGACGTGCTGGGTGCCGTCCGGGTCGATGATGACGTCCTTGACCAGGAGGTCCTGGCCCGCGCTGAAGCCGAAGACCGCGGCGTTGCCGGTCACGTTGGCCTTGGCGTGCGCGATGGCCGCCTCGCGGGTGCTGACGGCGGCGGCCGGACCGGTCTGGACGGTCACGGCGAGCAGGGCGGCGGTGGCCGCGACCGCTATCGCGGTGGGGACGCGACGGCGGGGGGAGGAGGTGGGGCTCACTCTGACTCCTGTCGGGTAGCTGCAGGGATTTGAGCTGGGTCAGAGCTTGACGATGAACAGCCAATCGGCGCTATCCGTCAGGCAAAATCTTGACCAATCCGTGTCCAAGTGCGCGTCCCGATCAGTCAAATGATGTACGGGTTCAAAGGTTTGATGTCCCGTCCGCGCGTGAGCCCCCGGTCCCGGGCCCGCGAGGGGCTGGGACCGGGGGCTCAGGGCCCGGGTCGGCGCCGGTGCGCTACTGCGTGCTGCCGGCGAAGTGCACCAGGAGCTTTCCCGTGTAGTAGAAGACCGGGCCGGAGATGGTGGTGCCGGTCGAGGTGCTGCCGCCCGTCGTGGTGGTGGTGCCGCCGCTGACCTCGGCACCGACGCCCAACTGGCCGCCCAGCGCGGCGATGTTGCCGACGCTGGTGCTGAGCTTGCCGGCGACGGCGGTCTGGACGCTGCTGGTGGAGGTGTCCGTGACGGTGACGGTGACGATCGGGTTCAGCGTCTCCCGCGCGATCGTGAACAGGTAGTTCGTCAGCTGGGAGGGCAGTTGGGGCACCGAGCAGCCGCCGTTGAACGAGGTCGGCGTCAGCCCGCCGAACGGGACGAAGAGGCCGGTCCTGGGATCGGTGATCCAGGTCGCGTGGGCGGCCACGCCGGAGATCCCGACGACCAGGGGCTTGCTCAGGTCCGGGGTGGCGGTCAGGACGACCCCGGCACCGGCCGGTTGCAGGCCGGCCTGCGGCGCGGAGATCGGCCGGCCGTCCTGGAAGAGGGCGATGGTGAACGTGCCGTTCTCGAAGTCGGTGGTGCCGTCGGCGTAGTGGACCTGGTCGAAGTAGAAGGTGAAGGACCGCGTCTGCGGGGTGATCGGCCGTGGCGGCCGGGGCGTGGGCTTCTGCTTGGGCGGCGGCGCCGGCTGGTTGGGGATCGTCGAGCCACCGGATCCCGTGTCGGTGCCCGAGCCGGTGCCTGAGCCCGTTCCGGTGCCCGAGCCGGTGCCTGTGCCACTGCCCGTGCCGGTTCCACCGCCGGTGCCCGTGCCGCCGGTTCCGGTGCCTCCCGTGCCGGTGCCGCCACCGGTTCCGGTCCCGCCCGCCCCGGTCCCACCGCCGGTGCCCGTCCCGCCAGTGCCCTTTCCGGCGAGCGCGCTGGAGTCGTTGGCGAGGGTCTGCAGCAGGGAGGCCACCTCCTGCTGCATCGACATGTCGCGGAAGATGGTGCTGGTGGCGAGCAGTTTGAGCGCGTCCGCCATGCCGGTCGGGTCCGGGGCGGGCGAGGGGGTGACGATGTTGACCATGGAGGACGGGAACGCGGTGGCCGCCAGGTTGGGCTCCTGGGCGCGCGAGGCGAGGCTGACGTCCGAGATCGCCGGTGCGGCGTCCGGGATCGGGGACTTCTGCCAGTCCCAGAACCGGGTGTTGTCGATGACCTCGGCGGAGTTGCAGTGCCCGAGCTTCGCCTCGGCGAAGACGCCGCGGGTCGGCAGGCTGACCAGGTTCTCGGTGCGGGACTCGGCGACCGGGGGGAACATCCCGGCGCCGGGGCCACCGCCGGGATCGTCGGCGCCCGGCGTGCGGGCGAGCGAGGCGAAGGTGGGATCGAGCGGGAAGGCCACCTCGTTGCCGTAGACCTCGACGGCCCGGTTCTCGATCACGTCGAGCAGCGGGCGGGTCGAGTCGCCGAGGGTGATCTCGAACGGCGCCAGCCGGATCGCGCGGGCGTTGGGGTCCTCGCCCAGCCACACCAGTCGGTAGTAGTAGCTCAGGTTGGTGTTGAGGTGCTCGATGAGCCGGAAGAGCAGGATCCGCTCCGCCTCCGTCATGCGGTCCATCGGCGTGGGCGGCGGCGGTGCCACCGGCGGGCGGGCGACCGGCAGCACCAGGTACCGGTCCGCGTCGGCGGTGGCCCTGTCCCAGACGCGGTCACCGGTCCACAGGCTGAGCGGGTGCTCGACACCGGCCTGGTCGACCCCCCGCACGTCGATCGAGACGAGGCCGGTGTGGGACTGGCCGGCCTGGTCCTGTTCCGAGTCGAACCTGAGCACGATGAAGCCGACGTCCTTCCAGGCGACCGAGCCGTTGGTCGGGATTGCCTGCCCCTCGACGACGTGGTTGGTCGGGTCGAAGTCGCCCTTGGGGGCCAGGGCGCCGGGCGTGCCGTTCACCGACAGCAGCGGCACGTCGCTGGCGGGGTCGTTGGCGTCGTTGCGCGCCTTGCCGGTCACCACGCACGGACTGCCCTGACCGCCGGTGCGGAAGTGCAGTTGGAAGAGGACGAAGCGGTTGTCGCCCGGGTCGGGGGGCGGGGCCGCGGCGGGCTGGCGGTTGAAGGCGACGTACCTCTCCACCGCGTCGAAGGCCGGTACCAGTGACTCGTCGAGCAGCCCCTGGAGCAGGTAGCGCCGGTAGGCGAAGACCGACTCCACGACGAACGGCGGCATGGCCTGGGGGATCAGCACCGCCGGCCGGACCTCACCGCGCTCCACCACCACCCGGAAGTGCCGGAGCACCTCGTAGTAGAGCAGGGTCATCGCGTGCGCGTGGTTGTAGTTGCGCACCGTGCGGGTGCTGGCGCTGGCGCGCTCGGTCTGGCTGGACTGGACGATCACGGTGGAGCGCAGGTCGCGGATGGCCGTGCTGTGCTGCTGGAAGGCGTCCGACAGGGTCTGGGTGGTGTGCGCGCTGACGCTGCGGTCGCCGCTCGTGGTCGCGTAGCCGCCGCCCAGCGCCGCGCTCGCGCCGTACGCGCCGCCGCTGAAGGAGCCCGCGACCCCGCCCATGATCGAGCCGCCGCGCTGCCACTCGTGCACGGTGGCGGAGACCACCTCGTCGACCGTCCGGTCGCGCAACTGGTCGTGGTTCAGCTCGTCGATCAGCCCGGTCTGCTCCTGCCGCGCGTCCACCGACTGGCGCGACCAGTCGACGATGGCCACGGTCGTCTGCTCGCCCGGGGCCAGCGGCAGGGTGTAGAGGACCTGGCCGAGGCCGTGCCCGACCGGGATCCAGTTCACGTCGTAGGCGATGGTCAGGGCGAGTCGGGCGGCACCCGTCCGGAGCAGCGCCGGGTTGAGACCCGGGTCCTGCAGGATGGGGTTGACGCCGGAGATCGGATCGGTCGCCACGGCCCGCGGGGTGGGTGCCGCGGCCGGGTCCGCGACCGGCCCGGCGCGCAGGACCGGCCCGGGCACCTGCACGGACGCGGTGTGCTCGGGGCCGATCCGGACGATCTGGTGGAGCTGGAACCGCTGGGTCGCCACGTTCGACGGCAGCAGGCTCTCGCAGCCGTCCTGTCCGATCAACTCGGCCGGCATGTGCGCGAACGAGGCCGGGGAGAGGTACCAGTCCAGCAGCGAGGGGGACTGCATGGCGGCCACCCCGGAGCCCGGATCCGCGAAGACCCCGGTGCGGTCCGTCGACACCCGCAGCACCACCGCGTCGCCCCGCGGGTCGGCGGTGGCCAGCACGTCCAGCGCGCTTTCCAGCGGGCCGTAGGGATGCAGCCACAGCTCGGCCAGGTCCACCGCGGCGGTGGCCCCCGAGGTGGACTGCGCCAACTGCACGGCCCGGGTGCGCAGCGGCAGCAGGTCCCAGGAGAGGTAACCGACGTGGTCGCTCGCCAGCAGCCCGAGCGGCACGTCGTACCGGCTGGGATCGACCGGGCCGTCGGTCGGATCGTTGCCTGGGTCGTCGGTCGGGTCGTCGGTCAGGTGATCCGTGAGGTGGTCGGTCAGGTGGTCGGTGAGGTCCTCCACCCGGGCGAGGATGCCGCCGGCGCCCTGGCGCCCGACCCGCAGCACGGCATGGGCGTAGACCGGAACGCCGGTCAGCGGTCCGCCGGTGGCCGCGTCCACCAGAAAGACCGCGCACCGTGACGGCCCTTCCTGCTCCGACATGCGTACGCGCATCGGACAATCCCCCTTTCGGTGGCCGACTCCACCGCTGACCGGCAACTCACGTCCCAGTCGCGGCTCCTGCGGCGATCCTGGCACCGCCACCAGCCGAAATCGGTGGTTCGTCCGCGAAACCACACCATTGAGTGGGATGTTCACGAACCTTTGCCGGGAGTGGTCGGAAAAGGTTTTGCCACACCCGCCGGGGCTCGCCCACAATCGCGCCATGACCGATTTCCCGCAGCCCGACTTCGCCACCAAACCCACCCTGGTCGGTGGGTTGGTGACGCTGCGTCCGTTCCGTCTGCCGACGGACCTCCCGGCGATCCGCGCGCTCCTCACCGACGTCGAGGCGGCCCGGTACACGGAGGGGGACCCCGGCACCACCCCGCGCCCACCGTGGAGCGAGGAGGACGAGCGGCGCATGCTCGCCTGGTACGGCACGCGCCACGAGCAGGACGACCGGCTCGACCTCGCCGTGGTCGACGCGGCCACCGGCGACTGCGTCGGCGAGGTGGTGCTCAACCGGTGGGACCGCGGCAACCGCAGTTGCAGCTTCCGGATCGGGCTGATCGCCGCCGGCCGCGACCGCGGGCTCGGCACCGAGGCCCTGCGACTGATCGCGGGCCACGGTTTCGAGCAGCTCGGCCTGCACCGGATATCGCTGAGCGTCTACGGCCACAACGACCGGGGCCTGCGCTGCTACCGGAAGGTCGGGTTCGTCCTGGAGGGCACCCGGCGCGAGGCGCTGCGCTACGGCGACCGCTGGGTGGACGACCTGGACATGGCGATCCTGGACCACGAGTGGGAGCGCCACCGCGGCTATCCGGCCGGGCGCCCGGTGCCGCCGTCCGATCCGGCATGATCGACCGGACGGGCGCCGGGGCCGCGTCGGCGGTGGCCGGCCGACCCTCCGGTGCCGACACCGGTCCGGTTCAACCGATGGAGCGTCACGATCATGACTGAGGCGATCGATCCGGCCCTGCCCACGCTGCTCGGCGAGCGGGTCGTGCTGCGTCCCGCGCGGACCGCGGACATCCCCGCGCTCGTCGGGATCCGGCGCACCCCGCAGGTGTACGCGCGCTGGCGGGGCGGCGCGGATCTCGCGGCGGCCGTCGCGGAGGACCTCGCCGAGCCCGGGAGCAGCACCCTGACCATCCTGGTGGCGGGCCGGGTGGCCGGCGCCATCCAGTGGTCCGAGGAGACCGAGCCCGACTACCGCCACGCCGGCATCGACGTCTACCTCGACCCCGCGCTGCACGGCCAGGGCCTGGGCACCGACGCCGTGCGCACCCTGGCCCACTACCTGATCACGGAACTGGGTCACCACCGGCTGGAGATCGACCCGGCCGCCGACAACACCGCCGCGATCCGCTGCTACCGCAAGGTCGGCTTCCGCCCGGTCGGCGTGCTGCGCCGGCACGAGCGCGGGCCCGACGGCGACTGGCACGACAGCCTGCTGATGGACCTGCTGGCCGACGAGCTCAGCCCGCCCTCCGCGCCGCTCTCCGCGCCGCCGGCCGCGCCGCCCGGCGGTCGGTAGCCGCCGACCCCCGGCACCGGGCGGCGCCGGCCGACACCGGTAGTGCCGACCCTGCCGCACCGGAGTCCGGGTACGCCGATAATGTGCCCCTGGGATGAGCGTGTTCGACTCCGGGGGTGGCAGATGGACAGTGCGGAGAGCGAGATCGAGGACATGCCCGGCGACGGGTCGACGTACCGCCCGCCGCCGGCCTGCCCGCTCTGCGCGGGTGAGTTGCGCGAGGTCCAGATCAGCACCCGCTCGGAGGCCGTGACGGTGAAGGTGCACCTGCCGAGCCGGATGTTCGCGCGCAAGAGCGACGTGGAGGCGCTGGCCTGCCGCTCCTGCGGGCACCTGCTGCTCTTCATGGCGCACCCCGAGATCATGGACGAGCCGCCGCCGCGCGCTCGTCGCAAGCGCTGACCCCGCCCGCCACGCCGGCCGGCGCGCCGCCCACGGGGGCGGCGGGGGCGGGCCCGTCCGGGGCCGAGGTCAGGCGGCGGACGCCGGGCACCGCGGCGGTGGCCAGGCAGCTGACCCCGACCAGCGCGGCCGCGATCGCCAACGGCGTGGACGTCCCCCAGGTCGCGGCGGCCAGCGGGCCGAGCGCGTAGCCGAGCGGGGTGCCGGCCAGCGACACCAGCCAGTCGTAGGACACCACCCGGGCCAGGACGTGGGCCGGGACGTGCTGTTGGACCGCGCTCTCCCACACCGGGTTGAGGAAGCCCAGGCAACCGGTCGCGAGCCCGTACGCCGCGACCAGGAGGGGCGTGGGCGCACCCGCGGCGAGCGCCACGAGCGGCAGGGCGAGGGTGGCCAGGCCCAGGTTGCCGACCAGGACCGGGCGCCGCGGGGTGACCCGGCCGGCCAGCAACGAGCCGCCCGTCAGCCCGATCGCGCCGGCCTCCAGGACGGCGACCCAGGTCCCGTCGCCACCGAGCCGCCGGACGGCGACCAGCGGTCCCAGGGTGGCCAGCACCGCCATCGCGCAGTTCCAGGCGCAGTGGGCCACCAGGCTGGTCCAGTACCAGTCGCGCGAGCGCACCTCGGCCCAACCCTCGGTCAGGTCGGCCAGCAGCGTCCGGCGGACCACCGGCGTGCGGCGCACCCGCAGGACGCCGAGCATCGCGGCGCTCAGCGCGAACGAGGCGGCGTCCAGCAGGAAGGCCCAGCCCGCCCCGGCGCCGTAGATCAGCAGGCCGGCCAGAGCCGGCCCGGCGAGCCGGGCGAGGGCCGAGGCGGAGGCCAACAGCGCGTTGGCCCGAAGCCGGGCCGGGCCCTCGACCGTACCCGCGACCAGCGGGGCCTGGGTCGGCATCGCGAAGGCGGAGGCGCAGCCGCCGACCGCGGCCGCCGTCGCCAGGTGGACCAGCGCGGGGTGGCCGCCGAGGAGTTGGAGCCCGACGGCGAGCTGGCAGGCCCCGCGGACCAGGTCGGTGACGAGGGCGACCCGGCGCGCGTCCCAGCGGTCGGCGATCACGCCGCCGAGCGGCAGCAGGGCGAGTCTGGGGATCATCGCGCAGGCCAGCACGGTGGCCAGCGCGGTCGGTGAGCCGGTCGCCCGGGTGACGGCGATGGCCAGCGCGGTGGGTACCACGGCGTCGCCGACCGCCGAGAGCGAGCGGCCGATGAAGAGCAGGCGGAAGGCGCGGAGGCGGAGTGGATGGGTCACGGGCAGAGAGTATTTCGGTGCCGAAAGTTTCGTCAACGAAATTAGCCCACTGCCCCCATCGGAGCGGCCTTCCAGGGCGTGTTCCGGAGGTATGGCGGGCCCGGCGCCACCTCTGGACCACGCCCTAGAATCGGGTCCATGCAGCCCGACGACGCAGACCGGAATCCGCAGCGAGCCGACCGGACCGACCACCACGTGGCGCGGTGGCTTCCGGTGCTGCCCGAGCTCGACGCGGACGTCGAGGGCGCGGTGACCCGGATGCTGGTGGTGACCAAGCACCTGCGTCGGGTCCGCGAGGAGTCGCTGGTCGGGTTCGGCCTGCAGAAGCACGAGTACGACACCCTGCACGCGCTGGCCGGCCGCCGCGGCTCGGCCCGCCCCTCCGAGCTCGTCGACGACCTCGCGATGGCGCCGGCCTCCGTCACCGGCCGACTGGAGGCGCTGGAGCGGCGCGGGTTCGTCCTGCGCACCCCCTCGCGGACCGACCGCCGACGTGTCGACGTCGAGCTGACGCAGGACGGCTGGGCGGCCTGGCGGGCGGCCATCGACGTGGTCGGCCGCGAGGAGGAGCGGCTGCTGGCCGTGCTCGACCCCGCCGAACGCCGACAGCTCTCCGACCTGCTGCGCCGGATCGCCCTGCTCGCGGAGAGCGGCGGAGCCGGCACCGGCTGCGAAAGCAGCGCAAGCGGTCCGGAGGGCGCAAGCGGTCCGGAGGGCGCGGGCGGTACCGAGAGCGCGGGTGGCGCGGGCTGAGTGCCGGGCGCCGGCCTCAGCCGGTGAAGCCGATGTGCACGTGGTCGTGGTGGGTCGCGTCGGTGAAGAACTGGTTGGCCGTGGCCCCGCCCGACAACTGGCGTGGCCCCCCGACGTTGTACGAGCCGGCCGCAGCAGCGGCCCGCATGAAGCCGTCCACCAGGTCGGTCGGCGTGGCCGGGTCCACGACCGTGTGTCCGTCGATCCGCCAGACGTCGAAGGCGCGACCCAGCGGGTGGTCGCTCGGGCGGTCGGTGCCGAAGACGTCCAGCGGATGGCCGGAGCGGACCACGCTGACGCTGATCGTGTAGTCCTGGGCCAGGGTCAGCATCGCCTGCAGCACGCTGTCGTGCACCGCGCCGCTGCGCACGTCCGCCAGGGCGGCCGGCGGTAGCTCGATCCGTGGCTGGGCCAGGACCCGGGTGGCGGCGGTGGAGAGGCTGCCGGCCGGTGGGCCGGGGGCCGCCGGGTGCAGGGCGGTGACGTTCCAGCGGGGTGACGCGGCGCTGAGCCGGACGTCCACGGTGGTGCCGCCGGCGACGGGCGCGCTGCCGGCGCCGTCCGCCGTCCACTGGTCGCAGACCACCAGCACGCTGGCCGAGTCGGTGAGGATGCCGCCGTACTGCGCGTCGACGACCTGGAGCGCGGCACTCTCCGCGGTGCCGAGCAGCGGTCCGGCCTGGTCGGCGAGCGCCGGGTCCAGGCCGCCGAGCGCGGCGACCCGGGCACGGGCGGCGACCACCCCGGCGCCGCCCGGCGGCCAGGCACCGAGCGCCTCGACGAGTTGGACGGCGCGCAGCTTGACGTCCGGCTGCACCTCGCCCGGACCGGGCAGCCAGGGCGTCGTGGCGGGCAGGGCGGTCGTGCTCCCCGTAGTGGAAGCGCTGGTGGAAGCGCCGGTGGAAGCGCCGGTGGAAGCGGTCGTGGGCGAGGACTCCTGGGCGCTCGCGCCGGTCGTTCCGCCACCGGCCGCGCTGCTGCTGCTCCCCCCGCCGGTCCCACCCGAGCCGCCGCAGCCGGCCAGCGCCAGTGCGCCGAGCGCGCCGACCGTACCCGCCAGCAGCCGCCGCCGGCTCACCGCCGGCCCGCAGGGCGTCTCGCCGTCCACGACGCCGGTCGCCGGCGCCGCGGGCGGACGTCGGTGTGCTGCGCCGGCCGCCCGGGTCTCCTCTGCCATGGCCCACTATGGGCACGTGCCGCCCCGGCCCGCGAGCGTCCCCGCCGCGCGGGCCGGGGGCGGCACCGGATCGGCTCAGCCCAGGCCGAGCACGGACAGCGCCGTGGTCCAGTCCGTCGCGATGGCGTTCTGGGCGGCCGAGAGGTTCACGGTGCGCGCGCAGACCGCGCGCTTGAGGGCGTTCTCGACCGAGTCCTTGCCGGAGGAGGTGCCGCCGCCGCCGACCGAGTAGTGGGGCTCGGGCCACAGGTTGAGCGGCGAGGTCGGCGAACCGCCCAGCTCCAGCGGAATGAAGTGGTCCTCCTCGTAGTCCGACATGTTGGTGTCCGCGTAGCCGTAGGCGATGATCTGCTGGGCCTTCAGCTTGTTGGTGTACGAGGTCGACGGGCGCACGGTGGCCGTCCAACCGGAGACGCATATCGTCGAGTTGATGGTGCTCTGGGTGACGCTCGGGTTGAGCGCGCCGGGCGTGCAGCCGGGGTCCGGCAGGGGCAGGTAGGCCTGCGAGCAGGTGGCGGCGGCCGCGGTGAGCGGGCGCAGCGCGACCGTGGTCGCGCCGTGGCCGGCGGCCTGGGCGGCGGGGGCGGCGAACAGGGCGAGGGAGCCCGTGGTGATCGCGAGCGCGGTGCCGGCGGTCGCGAGCCGTCGGTGCAGGGAACGCATGGAAGCTCCAGGGGAGTTGACCCGGCGTTCGGCCAGGTGGATGCGTCCATGACAGCAGCGGGCGGGTGTCGCCTGAAGGGGGTGGGCGGTGAATAGTTGGTGACGCGCGTAGAACGACTCTGTACGACTTGCGCGCAGATGCCGCCCGTCGGGACCGGCGAACGGCCGGGTACCGTGGGGCGACCGTGGTCCGGGGCGGCCACCGCGAGGCGTGGTGCCCGAGGGGACCCGTGGGGAGGGGGAGTGGCCGTGGAGTCGACGCCGAGTGGGCGTGATCCGCAGCAACCCGATCCGGCCGCCGGGGTGACTGCCTTCTGGCAGCGCCTGGGCCTGCCCGGGCTGATCGACGTGCACACGCACTTCATGCCGGAGAACGTGCTGGCCAAGGTCTGGGCCTACTTCGACGCGGCTGGACCGCTGATCGGGCGTCCGTGGGGCATCACCTACCGCGAGGACGAGGCGGAGCGGCTCGCCGTGCTCCGCGGATTCGGGGTCCGGGCGTTCACCGCGATGCTCTACCCGCACAAGGCCGCGATGGCGCAGTGGCTCAACGCGTGGGCGGCCGACTTCGCCGCCCGGACCCCGGACTGCCTGCACACGGCGACCTTCTTCCCCGAGCCCGGCGCCGCGCACTACGTCGCCGAGGCCGTCGAGGCCGGAGCCCGGGTCTTCAAGGCGCACCTCCAGGTCGGCGGGTACGACCCGACCGACCCGCTGCTCGACCCGGTCTGGGCGCTGCTCGCCGAGCGCGGGATCCCGGTGGTCGCGCACTGCGGCTCGGGCCCGGCGCCCGGCAAGCACACCGGGCCCGGTCCGATCGGCGAGGTGATGGCCCGTCACCCGGCGCTGCGGCTGATCGTCGCGCACCTCGGACTGCCCGAGTACGCGGAGTTCCTCGATCTGGCGGAGCGCTACCCGGCCGTCCACCTCGACACCACGATGGTCTTCACCGACTTCACCGAGCAGCTCACGCCCTTCCCGCCCGCGCTGCGCCCGCGCCTGCTCGACGTCCAGGACCGGATCCTGCTCGGCAGCGACTACCCGAACATCCCCTACCCCTACCTGCACGCCCTGGAGTCGCTGGCCCGGCTCGAGTTGGGCGACCCGTGGCTGCGCGCGGTCTGTCACGACAACGCGGCCCGCCTCTTCGGGATCCGCCCGGCACCCGCCGGCGCACCCGCGTAGCGCGCGGCGACGCCGGCTGCGTCCGGCCCGCTGCCGTGCCAGCGCCCGGCCGCTGCCGTGCCAGCGCCCGGCCACTACCGTGCCAGCGCCCGGCCCGCTACCGCGCCAGCACGGCCCGCAGGCCGACCCGGTCCAGCTCGGCCAGCACCTCGGCGTGGCCGCGCAGGCCGT
>NZ_BAAALF010000107.1:0-5467 GCF_039528135.1 Kitasatospora nipponensis
CCCCGCCCCAGGCCCGCCCGCCACCGGCGCGGCCGCCCGCCGGATGCGGGGTTTGTGGGTCGCGTCGCTGGACAACATCGACTGGCCGCGCCGCCGCGGGCTGACCGCCGAGCACCTGCGGGCGGACTTCGTCGCGCTGCTCGACGAGGCCGCGCTGATCGGGTTCAACGCCGTCTTCGTCCAGGTCCGGCCCACCGCCGACGCCCTGTGGCCCTCACCGTTCGAGCCGTGGTCCGAGTGGCTGACGGGGACCCAGGGCCGGGACCCGGGCTGGGACCCGCTGGAGTTCACGGTCCGCGCGGCCCACGACCGCGGCCTCGCGTTCCACGCCTGGTTCAACCCGTTCCGGGTGGCGATCCACCCGGACCCCGCCAGGCTGATCCCCGGCCACCCCGCCCGCCGCAACCCGCAGTGGACCGCCGTCTACCGCGGTGAGATCTACTACGACCCGGGGAACCCCGAGGTCCGCGCCTTCGTCCAGCAGGCCATCATGGACGCCGTCCGGCGCTACGACGTCGACGGCGTCCACATCGACGACTACTTCTACCCCTACCCCGACCAGGACGACTTCCCCGACGGCGCCACCTTCGCCGCCCACGGCCGCGGGTTCACCGACCGCGCCGCCTGGCGCCGCGACAACGTCGACCTGATGGTCCGCCAACTGCGGGACCTGGTGCGCGCCGCGCGTCCCGAGGCGATGTACGGGATCAGCCCCTTCGGGGTGTGGCGCAACCGGGCCACCGACCCGGCCGGTTCCGCCACCGCCGCCCTGCAGTCCTACGACGCCCAGTACAGCGACTCCCGCGGCTGGGTCCGCAACGGCTGGGTGGACTACATCGCACCGCAGCTCTACTGGCCCATCGGCTTCACCATCGCCGACTACGCCGTCCTCGCACCCTGGTGGGCCGAGCAGACCACCGGTACCGACACCCAGCTCTGGATCGGCCAGTCGGCCTCCCGTCCCGGCGCCCCCGACCGCCCCGGCGCCTGGCAGGACGTCGCCGAACTCTCCCGGCACCTGGCCCTCAACGCCACCCTGCCCGCCATCGGCGGCGACCTCTTCTTCAGTGCCCGCTCCGTCCAGCTCGACCGGATCGGCGCCGTCAGGAGGCTGGCCGCCGACCACTGGAGCCGCCCCGCGCTCCCCCCGCTGCTGCCCCGTCTGGCGCACGCGGCCCCACCCGGCCCGCCCACCCTGCGCCCCACCGCCGACCTCCGCGCCCTGCGGCTGGGCCCGTGCCCCCGCCCCGACCGCCCCCGCCCCTTCCAGTACGCCCTCTACCGCTACGACCGCGACCCCGGCCCGGTGCCAGGACCGGACCCGGCCCGGCTGACCGCCCTGCTGCCCGCCCTCACCGTCGACCACTACCACCCGCCCACCGACGCGCCGCCGGCCTGGTACGCCGCCACCGCCGTCGACCGCGCGGGACGCGAGAGCCGACCCGGCACCCCGGTGTGGCTGCCCAGGGTGCAGCCGACCGCTCCCATGACCGCGCCCCCGACCGGGCCCGTGCCGTAGGCCGTGGCCGCCGACTCGTGCAAGGCTGGAGGTATGAAGGTGCTTGGGTTCGTCCTCAACGTGATCTGGTTGCTCTTCTGCGG
This sequence comes from Kitasatospora nipponensis, assembly GCF_039528135.1. Classification (NCBI taxonomy): domain Bacteria; kingdom Bacillati; phylum Actinomycetota; class Actinomycetes; order Kitasatosporales; family Streptomycetaceae; genus Kitasatospora; species Kitasatospora nipponensis. The sequence continues at coordinate 1,603 of NZ_BAAALF010000107.1, forward strand.
CATCTGGATGGCCATCGGCTACGCCATCGCCGGGATCATCTGCTTCATCCTCATCATCACCATCCCCTTCGGCATCGCCAGCTTCCGCATCGCCGGCTACGTGCTGTGGCCCTTCGGGCGCACGACGGTGGAGCGGCCGGACGCGGGCGCGGCGTCCTGCGTGGGCAACGTGATCTGGCTGGTGTTCGCGGGCTGGTGGCTGGCGCTGGCGCACATCGCGACCAGCATCCCGCTGTTCATCTCGATCATCGGGATCCCGTTCGGCTGGGCCAACCTGAAGATGATCCCGATCTCGCTGATGCCGCTGGGGCGCGAGGTGGTCTCCACGGATCAGCGCTTCGGCACGTACTGACCGACCGACCGGCCCGGCCCCCGCGGGGGCCGGGTGGGCGGACGGGGTCAGGCGCGCAGGCGGCGGTCCTCGGGGCGGATCGCCAGGTCGTTGATGCTCGCGTACCGGCGCGCCATCAGCCCGTCCGGGGCGAACTCCCACTGCTCGTTGCCATAGCTGCGCCACCACCGGCCCGACGCGTCGTGCCACTCGTACTCGAAGCGGACCGAGATCCGGTTGCCGGTGAAGGACCAGAGTTCCTTGCGCAGGCGGTAGTCCAGCTCCCGCTCCCACTTGGCGCGCAGGAACGCGGTGATCTCCGCGCGGCCGGTCAGGAAGACGTCGCGATTGCGCCACTGCGAGTCCTCGGTGTAGGCGAGGGCGACCCGTTCGGGATCGCGCGAGTTCCACGCGTCCTCGGCGGCCTGCACCTTCTGACGGGCGGTGGCCTCGGTGAACGGCGGCAGCGGCGGGCGGGAGGTCATGGCGTGCTCCTCGACGGGGCGGGGGAAGGGGACGGGTCGGGCCGGACCGACTCTCGCAGGCGGTGGGCGGCGGCAGCCATGTCCTGGGAGACCATCACCCCACAGATTCGGCCATCACTCCGGCCTACCATCGGACGATGAGCCTGAGCCCCCGCCCGAGCCCACACCTGAGCCCCCGCTCCCGCCCGCACCCCCACCCCCGCCTCGCCGTGCTCGCCTACGACGGCGTGCGCCTGCTGGACGTCGCCGCGCCGCTGGAGGTGTTCGGCACGGCCGGCGGGTACGAGCTGGTGCTCTGCTCGCCCGGCGGCGGGCCGGTCACCGCCTCCACCGGCACCGGCCTCGCGGTACAGGCCGACGCCTCCACCGTCCGCGCGGACACCGTGCTGATCCCCGGGTCGCCCACGCTGCCCAACGCGCCGCTGCCGGCGGGCCTGCTGGCCGCGGCGGCCGCGCTGGCGGCCGGTGCCCGGCGGGTCGCCTCGGTCTGCACCGGCGCCTTCGTGCTGGCCGAGGCGGGCCTGCTGGACGGACGCCGGGCCACCACGCACTGGCGCCACGCGGCGGCGCTGGCCCGCCGCTACCCGCGGATCACCGTGGAGCCGGACGCCATCTACGTCCGGGACGGCCACCTGACCACCTCGGCCGGGGTGAGCGCCGGCATCGACCTGTCGCTCGCGCTGGTCGAGCAGGACCTCGGTCCGCAGGCCGCCCGCGAGGTGGCGCGCGACCTGGTGGTCTTCATGCAACGGCCCGGCGGCCAGTCGCAGTTCTCGGTCCCGGCCCGCACGCCGCGGCCGCGCCACGACGCGCTGCGGACCGCCCTGGAGGCCGTTGCGGCCGATCCGGGCGCCGACCACGCGGCGCCGCTGCTGGCGGCCCGGGTGGGACTGAGCGTGCGCCAACTCACCCGGCTCTTCCGCGCGCAGCTCGACACCACGCCGGCCGGCTACGTCGAGACGGTGCGGGTGGAGGCCGCCCGCGCGCTGCTGGAGGCGGGCGAGTCGGTGGCGGGCGCGGCCCGCCGCTCGGGACTGGGCAGTGACGAGACGCTGCGCCGGGCGTTCCTGCGCCAACTCGGCGTGCTCCCTTCGCAGTACGCCGCCAGGTTCCGCAACTCCGCGGTGGAGTAGGGGCGGGGCGACCGCGGTGGGGTTCGGGCTCAGGACGGGTCGCCGACCTGGACGATCATCTTGCCGAGGTTCGCGCCGTCCAGCATGCCGAGGAAGGCCTGCACGACGTTCTCGAAGCCGGCCACCACCGTCTCGTTCGCCACGATCCGTCCGGAGCGCAGGTGCGGGACCAGGAAGTCCTCCAACTCGCCCTGCACGTCCCGGTGGTTGCGGACCAGGAAGCCCTCCAGGCGCAGGCTCTTGTACACCACCTCGTAGAGGTTGCGCGGGGCGGCGGCCGGCTCGCTGCTGTTGTACTGGCTGATCGCGCCGCACCAGGCGATCCGCCCGTACTCCTTCAACCCCTCGATGGCGCCCGCCAGATGGTCGCCGCCGACGTTGTCGAAGTAACTGTCGACGCCCTCCGGCGCCGCCCTGCGCAGCAGGTCGCCGACCGGCCCGTCGTGGTAGTCGAACGCGGCGTCGAAGCCGAGCTGTTCGGTCAGGTGCCGGACCTTGGCGGCCGAGCCGGCGCTGCCGATGATCCGGCCCGCGCCGAGCAGCCGGGCGATCTGGCCCACCGCACTGCCGACGCCGCCGGCCGCGGCCGAGACGAAGAGCGACTCGCCGGGCTGAAGCCGCAGCACCCGGGTCAGGCCGACGTAGGCGGTCAGACCGGTGCCGCCGAGCAGGCTCAGGTAGGTGCTGAGCGGGATCCCGGGGTGCGGGCGCAGCGGGCGGACCTCGTCCGCGCGCACCACGGCGTGGGTGCGCCAGGCGTACCGGTGGAAGACCAGGTCGCCGGCCGCCAGCGCCGGGTCGCGGGACTCCAGGACGCGGCCGATCGAGCGGCCCTCCAGCGGGGTGCCGAGCTCCCAGTGGCCCTCGTCCATCGCCTCGCGCATGTACGGGTCGACGGAGAGGTAGACGTTCTCGACCAGGGCGGTGCCGGGGGTGAGCGGGGCGAGCCGGTCGGTGACGAAGGCGAAGTCGTCGGCCGTCGGGCGGCCGGTGGGACGGGACACCTGGTGGACGGCCATGGGCTGGCGGGTCATCGCGGACTCCTGGGGGATCGGTGGCGGTGTGATCACCGTAGGAGCGCGCGGCGACCGGTAGCAGGGGTCCGCGTCGATGGGACGCCGCCTTCCATGAATCCTGTGCATGGAAGGCGGTGCGGGCGGTGGCGGGTGTGGCGGTGGGTGTCGGCGTGCGGCCTCAGGCCGGCGGGGCCAGCCGTTCCACGGCCTCGCGCAGGGTGCGGAACTCGGCCGCCAGGCTGTCGGGCGTGTAGTGGGCGTTCAGGCCGCTGGGGTTGGGCAGCACCCAGACCTCGGTACCGGCGGTCGGGTCCGCGGCGCCCTCGATGCCGGCCGCCGCGCGCGCCGCGGCGTCGAGGGTGGCCCCCAGGTGCTCCGGCTGCCGCCCGATCACGGCCCGCGGCCGGCCGAAGGCCGTGCGGTACGCGCCGATCCCCAGGATCGCCAGCACCCGCGGGCGCAGCCGGGCGACCCGCTCGGCGAGGGCCGCGCCACCGGCCCGGAGCTCCTCGCGGGTCAGCTCGTCCGCCTTGGCGGTGGCCCGGGGCGCCACGTTGGTGATCCCCAGGCCCAGCTCGAGCAGCGTCGCCTGTTCGTCGGGGCGCAGCTGGCGCGGGGTGAAGCCGGAGCGGTGCAGCGCCGGCCAGAAGCGGTTGCCGGGCCGGGCGAAGTGGTGGCCGGTGGCCCCGGACCAGAGCCCCGGATTGATCCCGCAGAAGAGCACCCGCAGCCCGGGAGCGGCGACGTCGGGGATGGTGGTGCCGTGGGCGGCGGCCAACTGCTCGGCGGTGGGGCGGAAGGGAGGCTGAGTCTGCACCGGGCCAGTCTGCCTCGGGGGAGCCTGCCCCGGGCCAGCCTGCCCCGGGGAACGGGACGAGGGCGTCGCCGCCGCGGCCTGCC
>NZ_BAAALF010000107.1:5477-17119 GCF_039528135.1 Kitasatospora nipponensis
CGGACGGGCAGGCCGCGGCGGCGACGCCCTCGCTGTCCTGCTGCTCGGAGCCGGGCCGCTACTTGGAGCCGGCCCGTGCGACCTGCAGGTCGGGGCGGAGCCTGCCGCGCCGGCGGCCCGGTGTCCGGCCCGCGCCGGCCCCCAGCGCCTGCGCCTGGGCGATGAACTCGCCCCGGCGCGCGGCCCGGTCGTCCAGTACGCGGTTGAGACCGAAGACGATCACCGCGGCGTAGGTCCACCCGATCAGCACGTCGATCACGAAGTGCTCGGCGCCGTAGACCAGCGTGAAGGCCATCGCCAGCGGGTAGACGGCCAGCAGCACGCGGGTCCTGCGCCCGGCGGTGGGCCAGAAGAAGAGCGCCAGCAGCATCGGGTACGCGGCGTGCAGCGAGGGCATGGCCGCCACGTCGTTGTCGAAGCGGCTGCCGTTCTCGAAGAGCGACCCCGCGCGCGGAAGCCCGCTCTGGGTCAGCACGTCCGAGACGATCCGCGTGACGTCCGGGATGTGCCCGTTCTGCGCCGTCAGCCACGGCGGGTCCGCCGGGTAGAGCACGTAGGTGGCGAAGGCGGCGAAGGTCAGCGTCAGGTAGAGCGCCACCAGCCGGGTGAAGCGGTCGTGCCGCCGGCGCCAGAGCGCAGCCATCACCACGAAGACCGCGAAGAAGTGCGACATGTAGACGACGGTGCAGGCGTAGTCGTACCAGTGCGGGTGGCCGGGCGTGTACAGCCACTGCTGCAGCCGGACGGTCCACACCTGCCCGAAGCCGACGAAGCGGTCGAAGGCCAGCTGCGGGGCGTAGTTGACCGGCCAGGGGGTGTGCGACCCGTAGCCGCGCAGCAGTGAGTACGCCCAGACGGCGGCCATCACCGGCACCCAGTCGCGCAGCACCCGCAGCCAGCCGAAGCGGTATCCGCTCTGTACGGCGGCGGCCATCAGCGCGCCCATCAGCCAGCAGAAGACGACGTCGTTCTGGTACGGCAGGCCGTTCTGGTCGATGTAGTGCCAGAGCGCGAGGAAGTACACCGGCCAGGCCAGCAGGCGCAGGTACCGGGTCCGCTCACGGACCAGGGCGATCCTGCCGCGCCAGCCGGTGGCCACCGCGAGCGCCGAGGAGCCGGTGGGGGCTTCGGCAGCGGCGTCCTGGGCCGTGGCGCCCTGGGCCGTGGTGTCCTCGGCTGTGCCGTCCGGTCCGGTCGGGTCCGGGGTGGCCGTGGTGTCCGGGGCGGTGACGGCCTGGGTGTCGCCGTCGGTACCGCCGGCGCCGGCTCTGCCGGTCGTCGCGGTTTCGCTGCGTTCACGGGCCGGCGCCGACCGGTTCGCATCGGCGGCGGGACGTACGGGGTGGAGCAGGCTGGTCACCGGTGGCGTCCCCTTCGCGAGATCAGGTGGGGCAAGCCGGGTCAACCTAGTGCGCCTCTTTTAAGAATTACTGAACCCCGCCCACCGGCCCTGGCACTGGTACACCGGATCCACCCCCAACCGGCCACACATCTCGCACACTCGGACGGGCTTGCGCCGCGCCGTGGCCGCTCCACCACCTGTTCTCGACGGTACTCCGGGTTGCCCCAGACGGTCTGTCGGCCCACATCAAACTCTCAGGAAACTCCTACGGGTACGCCTGAGGGAGCGCTGCGGCGGGGGTGCCGTGCGGTGACCCCGGGGTGGCCGGGGGCGTGCGCCGGGGGCGCGCGGTCGGCGCCGGCGGTCACGGGCGGGACCGGAGCCGGCGCAGCGTGTAGCCCTGACCGGTCGGGTCCAGGGAGCGGGTGGCCTGCTTGAAGAGGTACTCGGCCCGTTCGTAGGAGAGCCGGGCGCGGCCGGTGTCGGGGCAGCGGTCGACCGCCTCGGGCGTCCGGGCCGGGCCGGGCCGCCGATCGGTCAGGAAGAGCGGGCCGCGGGTGCGGTCGCCGACCAGGGCGGGCAGCAGACGGGCCGTTCCGGCGCGCCAGCCGACCCGGCTGCCCTGACCGCCTCGGCTGCCTTGCCGGGCGCTCGTGCCGGCGCCGGCCCGGCGGTCGTCGAAGTCGAGCTCCTCGACGTTCAGTGCCAGCACGGCCGCCACGGTGGCCCCCGACTCGTGCAGCAGCCGCCACAGGACCCGTTCACGCAGCGCCAGGCCGGGCCGGCCGCAGAGGGCGTCCACCTCGGCCGACGTCAGCGTGGGGAGCCGCGGGCGGGTCTCGACCCGCCGGTCGAGACCCGCGCCGAGGTCGTCGAGGGACGCCCAGGCGCCGAAGGAGCGCACCGCCGACCGGTGCCGGTTCCACGTCGGGGCCGCGGCCCCGCCCCAGGCGGTCGCGAAGACCCGCGCCACCCGGTCGGCGGTCAGCGCGGTCAACGGGAGGCCATCGCCCAGGGCCAGGCGCAGGCGCCGCAGCGTCTGACCGTACGAGCGGATCGTCCCGGGGTCCAGTTCCTCGCGCGCCAGGAAGGCCCGGGCGGCCGTCCCCAGGGTCGCGACCGCCTCGGCGGACTCGGACTCGGACTCGGACTCGGGCCCGGGCGTCGGCGTCGGCGTCGGCTGGGGCGTGGCCGTGCTGTCGGCCCGGCGGAGCAGGAAGGCCCGCTCGGCGGCGTTCCCGGTGAGCGACGCCGCCCGCTCGAACTCCAGCCGCGCCTCGCCGCACCGGCCCAGCCGCTCCAGCAGATCGCCCCGGACGCTCGGCAACAGGTGGTAGTCGCGCAGCGCCGGATCGTCGACCAGCGCGTCGACCAGTGCCAATCCCGCCTGCGGACCGCGGGCCCTGCCCACCGCCACCGCGCGGTTGAGCCGCACGATCGCGGTGGGCAACAGCCGCACCAGCGCGTCGTAGAGGGTCGCGATCTGCCCCCAGTCGGTGCTCTCCGCGGTTCGAGCCTGCGCGTGGCAGACCGCGATCGCCGCCTGGAGGACGTAGGGGCCGGGGGGACCGCCGGCCTGCCGGGCCCGCAGCATCGCCGTGAAGCCGCGGCGGATGAGCAACTGGTCCCAGCGGCCGCGATTCTGCTCGTGCAGTTGGACCGGTTCGCCGGACGGCCCGGTGCGGGCGGCCGCCCGGGAGGCCTGGATCTCCATCAGCGCGACCAGTCCGTGCACTTCGGCCTCGTCCGGGGCCAACCCGGCGAGCAGACGGCCCAGTCGCAGCGCCTCGTGACAGAGCCCCGGCCGCATCAGGTCGTCGCCCGAGGTGGCCGAGTAGCCCTCGTTGAAGACCAGGTAGATCACCTCGAGCACCGAGGAGAGCCGCTCGGCCAGGGCCGAGCGCGCCGGCAGCTCGAACGGCACCCGCTCCTCGGCCAGCGTCCGCTTGGCCGCGGCGATCCGCCGGGTGATCGTGGTGGGAGCGGCGAGGAACGCCCGCGCGATCTCCTCGGCCGTCAGGCCGCCGAGCAGCCGCAGCGTCAACGCCACCCGTGCGTCGGTCGGCAGCACGGGGTGGCAGGAGATGAACATCAGCCGCAGCACGTCGTCCTGCTCGCCCCCCTGCCCGGCCTCCGCACCCGCGTCCGGCTCGTCGCCCAACTCCGCTCCGACGTCGACGAACTGGAGCTCCCTCGCCTCGCGGGCGAGCTGGTCCTGCCGGTGCTCCAGGCCCCGGGCGCGCCGGATGTGGTCGACGGCCCGGCGCCTGGCGATCGTGGTCAGCCAGGCGCCGGGCCGGTCGGGGACACCCGAGACGGGCCACTGTTCGAGCGCGGCGACGAGCGCGTCCTGCGCCAACTCCTCGGCGAGGCCGACGTCGTGCACCAGCCGGACCAGGGCTGCGACGATCCTGGCGGACTCCAGCCGCCAGACCGCGTTGACCGTGCGATGGGCATCCGACACGGCGGGCTCAGGAACCGAAGACCTGCTGGACCACGCTCTCGCCGTCCCCCACGATGCGCCGGAAGCGGCGGGCCAGCTCGATCGCCTCCTCCTTCGAGCGGACGTCGATCAGCGCGAAGCCGGCCACGGCCTCCTTGGCCTCCGCGAACGGCCCGTCCGTCACCGTGATCTCCTCGCCCGAGGAGGACACCCGCACGCCGCCGGGCTCGAGTCCGCCGGTGGCCAGCAGCACGCCCGCCGCCGTCAACTCCTCCACGAACTTGGCCATCTCGACGTACAGGTTCTCGTCGGGAGCGGTGTCGGACGCCTTGGTCGTCATCAGGTAGCGCATGGGTTGCTCTCCGTCTGCTCGTTGTCTGTTCGTTCTGCGGCCGGACCCGTTCCGCCTGCCGCTGTCCTCACGTCGAACGGTCCATGTGACAGGGAACGTGCCCGTTCCCTGTCACATCCTTCGTTCGACGTGAGGACGAAACCCCAGGCGCAGCCCCCGACTCGTGAAGAAGGACCCACCACCATGGCCAAGTTCGCCACCGTGCAGGAGTACCTCGCCGCCATGCCGGCCGCCCAGCAGGACATCGCCGCCGCGCTGCTGCCCCTCATCGAGGCCACGCTGCCCGATGCCGGTGCCCTGTGGCACGGACATCCCGTCTGGAGCCTGGGCCCGACGCCCGGCAAGCAGCCGGTCTGCTACCTGAAGTCCTACGCCGGCCACCTCGCCTTCGGCTTCTGGCGCGGCCAGGCGCTCACCGACTCCTCCGGCCGTCTCGAGAAGGCCGCCCGCGAGATGGCCGGCACCCGACTCCGCACGCCCGCCGACCTCGACGCCCCGCTGTTCACCGACTGGCTCGACCAGGCCCGCGGCCTCGAAGCCTGACGGTCTCAGGTCACGGGGACGACCGTGCCGGAACTGCGCCACCAGCACCAACCGCTGACACCACCTCCGCTACCGCTGCCGCCGGCGCGAGGGTGGCGTGCGACACCCGTGGCGGCAGGCGGCCGGGCCAGGGCGGCCCGCACCCGGGCCGCACCGGCCGCGGCGACCGCCCGCCCACCGCTGTCCCGTCCACTGCCGTCCCGCCCGGGCCGTCGGCCGAGCCCCGAGCAGGGGCGGCACAGACCCGACCCGCGTACGGGGTCCCGGCACTCCGCGCACTCGGCCTGCTGGATCGCCGGCGGCCGCTCGGTGGTCCGCTCGGGCGGCATCTTGTGCTCCAGGCGGTAGCGGAGCACCGCCCGGGGCGAGTGCACGGTGCCCGGCAGGCCGGGGAGCAGGGCGCGGGCGAGGTCGGCCGCGGTGCTTCCGCGCTCCAACCACCGGGCCACCAGCGGCGCGAGTGCGACCGCCTCGGCCTCGCCCAGGCGCAGGCGCGGCTCCGGCCGGATCACCCGGAACAGCGTGGCCACCGCTGCCCTGAGCTGTTCGTCCGGCAACGCCGAAGGGCTCTCGGCGGGCACGCCGGCAGGCTCGGCGGCCCGTGGGGCCGGGAGGGAGGGTTCTTGTTCCGGGTTCTTTACCTGGGCGCCAGGGCGGCCGGTGGTCGGGTCACCGGGGACCGGACGGGCGACACCCGGCAGCTCCGGCCGCTGCGGCGTGTCGAAGACGTGGGCTTCGCTGCGGATGGTGCCGTCGGGCATCCGGATCTTCTCGACGCGGTAGAAGCCGGCGTCGGTCAACTCCCGCAGGGCCCTGCGGATCGCCGCGCGCCCCTGGGGGCTGGTGTCGGCCATCTGCCGACCGTCCTCGCGCCAGCCGTCGGGGCGGGAGAGGAGGTCCGCGAGCAGACCGCGGGCGGTGTAGGAAAGCTGCCGACACTGCAGAACGGTGTTGGACAGCACGGTGAAGTGGCGTACCTGTTCGGTACGATGGACGCGCATTGGGAGCCTTACTCCTGTTGCCGGGCCCCGGGGTGTTGGTAGCACCGCCGGGGTCGCTCATGTTCCGTCGTACTACGGAAAGTAGCACAACCGTCACGCAGGTGAACCACCGTGGCGGCAACGGCCGCGATCACCCCGGGAACGCCGAAGAGGGCACAGCGCGGGCCGCGCCCGAATGATCGGCGCAGTGTCCTCGCTGTGCCCTCCCGGGCCGAACCGCTGGTGCTCCCGCAGGTCGGAGCAGTGCTCTAGCGGTAGTTGACGTACTGGATGGCGAAGTCGAGGTCCTTGCCCTTGAGCAGGGCCTGCACGGCCTGCAGGTCGTCGCGGCTCTTGGAGGAGACCCGCAGCTCCTCGCCCTGGATCTGGGCCTTCACGCCCTTGGGGCCCTCGTCGCGGATGATCTTCGAGACCTTCTTGGCGTTCTCCTGGGAGATGCCCTCCTGGATGGTCGCGAAGATCTTGTACTCCTTGCCGGACAGCTGGGGCTCGCCCGCGTCCAGCGCCTTGAGCGAGATGCCGCGGCTGATCAGCTTGGTCTGCAGCACGTCGAGGATGGCCTTGACCCGCTCCTCGCCGTCGGCCTTCATCTCGATCTTGTCGCCCGTCCAGCCGATCGTGGCCCCGACGTTCTTGAAGTCGTACCGGTTGGCGATCTCGCGGGAGGTCTGGTTGATCGCGTTGTCGACCTCCTGCTTCTCGACCTTCGAGACGATGTCGAAACTGGAGTCGGCCATCTGTGGTGGTCTCCTTGCACTTGGCGGCAGTCGGGCCCCGCCGATGCGGGGCGGTCACGCCCCCAGCCTATCCAGCGACGCCCCGCGACCACCGCTTGATCATCACGTGACCAATCGAGTGGCGGAGCACCCCCTGTCATCAGGTATCGTTTACCCAGTCGAACGGGGCGCAGCCCCGGTAAGACACCCATCCTGGCTGGTTGCCCGAGCGGCCAAAGGGAGCAGACTGTAAATCTGTCGCGCAAGCTACGCAGGTTCGAACCCTGCACCAGCCACAGGATACAGAGAAGGCCCCTGATCTGCGGAAACGCAGATCAGGGGCCTTCTCTTTTGCTCGAATAGGAGCAGTCTGCCGGGGTGGGCGAAGCAAGGGCTATGTGCTGGTTTGTCTCACCTCCGTACCGCTGCTGACCAGCGCGCGTGGGAATTGCGTGGGACAGCCAGGGGGTGCCCTGCCTCACTCCCACTGCTTGAGCGCCTCGGCGATCCGCCGGTTGGCCGCCTCCGGCGCAACGTCCAAGCACTTGGCGTAGACCCGCAGCAGAACCGCGATGCTGTGGCCGGCGCGCCGCGCGCACTCCGCAGGATCGACCCCCGAGTTCAGCCAGAACGAGACCCCCGCGTGCCGCAGGTCGTAGGGGCGGTTCGCCAGGGGGGAGGTGGCCTGCTCCGGAGTGAGCGCGGCCTCCCGCGCCCGCTTCCAGGCCACGCCGTAGCCGCTCTCCTGCACGAGCCCGCCCCGGGAGGTACGAAACAGCCGTCCGTCCGGTGCAATGCCGTGCGCCTCGATGTGCTCGCGGAGCATCGTGACCAGTTCCGGCGGGATCGGCACGGGCCGGGTATCCTTCGCGGGGCGCCACTTCAACCCGCGCTCGTCGTGCGGCCGGCCGTTGTCGGTCCAGGAGCTGCCGACCCGGGGCCGTGACCCATCGAGGGACAGGAGCCCGAAGCCCGTCGCGGGCAGGTGACAGTTCGCCTTACGCAGCCACACGGCCTCACCCGGCCGCATCCCGGCGTGGTACAGGCAGCCGAAGAATGCCTTGAGGTGCTGCCCGCGCTTGCCCTGCTGGGCGACGCCCTCCAGCAGCTTGCGGACCTGCTTCGGGTTGGCGACCACTACGGGGTCGACGGCCTCTGCGGCTGCCGGTGGGGTCCATTGCACGTCACTCAGCGGGTTGCTGCTCAACCGCCGGGCCTCGACCGCATAGCCGAGCGCATTGTGGAAGATCGCGCGCTTTCGCCGCACCGTGTGCGGAGAGGACTTCGACCCGTCGAGGTTGCGACCGAAGGCGGCCAACACCTTCCGCATCACCAACGGGGACTGGTCAATCTCGGAGGCCGGACAGCTACTCCCCTAAGGGAACTGTCCGGCCTGTCCGGCTGTCCGGTCGGGCCCCTGCGCTGGGGGAATGGGCCGGACAGAGGCCGGACGGCGCGGAGCGTCCTGTCTTGCTGACTCGGATGGGCTGAAACACCCCGCTGTTTCAGCTTCCTGCCCCGAGCCAGCGTGACTGCGGGTTTGCGTGGGACGGCTCGGCTTCACCGGGAACTCTGTGCTGGCCAGGGAGACCCGACGTGCGGTCTGTATAGCCGGCAGTCAACCGGAATCGCAGGTTCAATCTGTCGCGTTGCCTGCCGCTTCCCTTGCTTCGGCGAGGTTGTTGCGGCTGGTAAGGGTGTCGGGGTGGGTGTGGCCGAGGACCTGTTCGCACTGGGCGAGGGTGGTCTCGTACAAGGGGATGGCGCGGTCAAGGTCTCCGGCCTCGTGATAGGCGTACGCGAGGCTGCCGCGACTAATCAGAGTCTGGGGGTGGGTGTCGCCGAGGACCTGTTCGCGTTGAGCGAGGGTGGCCTCGTAGAGGGGGATGGCGCGGTTCAGGTCGCTGGCCGCCAGGTAGGCGCCCGCGAGGCTGCTGCAGTTACTCAGGGTGTCAGGGTGGGTGTCGCCGAGGACCTGTTCGCACTGGGCGAGGGTGGTCTCGAACAGGGGGATGGCGCGGTCCAAGTCCCCGACGGCGGCATACGCATGCGCGAGGTTGTTGCGGCTGGTAAGGGTGTCGGGGTGGGTGTGGCCGAGGACCTGTTCGCGTTGAGCGAGGGTGGTCTTGAACAGGGGGATGGCGCGGTCAAGGTCTCCGGCCTCGTGATAGGCGTACGCGAGGCTGCCGCGGCTGGTGAGGGTGCTGGGGTGGGTGTGGCCGAGGACCTGTTCGCACTGGGCGAGGGTGATCTCGTACAGGGGGATGGCGCGGTCCAGGTCCTTGGCCGTCAGGTAGGCGCCAGCGAGGTTGCCGCGGCTGGTAAGGGTGTCGGGGTGGGTGTGGCCGAGGACCTGTTCGCACTGGGCGAGGGTGGTCTTGAACAGGGGGATGGCGCGCTCCAGCTCGCCGGCTTGGTCGTAGGCGTACGCGAGGTTGTTGCGGCTGGTGAGGGTGCTGGGGTGGGTGTGGCCGAGGACCTGTTCGTATTGGGCGAGGGTGATCTCGTACAGGGAGACGGCGTGGTTCACGTCTCCGGCTGCCAGGTAGGCACTGGCGAGGTTGTTGCGGCTGGTAAGGGTGTCGGGGTGGGTGTGGCCGAGGACCTGTTCGCACTGGGCGAGGGTGGCGCACAGTAGTGGGATTGCGCGGTCTGCGTGCCCCTCCGCGTGGAGGTGTTGGGCCGCAGCGTTGAAGAGGTCGGCCGCCCGGATGTTCTGGTGGTCGAGCGGCATCGTCTCGGCCAGCGCGATCAGATGGGGCATTAGGGCACCCCAGGTCGTGGACGGGACCTTCTCAGGTGATGCGGGAGGACCGAGTGCCCTCAGGATCGCTTCTTCGGCGTCATTGCGGCCTGCCAGTGTTCCATCGGGTTTGGCCGGCGCAGTCATACGGAGGACTGCTTGGAGAAGGCGGTGGACGCTGACAGTGTGTCTGGTGACTGCGGCCATGCTGTACTCGGCGAGGAGCCCGAGGGCTTCGTGGATGTTGTCCGGGTCAGTGCCGGGGGTTTCCAGCAGGCTGAAGGGAATGTCGTCGGGGGCGAGCCAGGCAAGGGTGTGGAGGGTGTCGACGGCCTGGGGGTTGCGGCTGGTGAGGGCTTGGAGGGTTTGGGTCCAGATGCGGGTGATGGTGCGCTCGGCGTCGATGCTGTCGGCGGCCCTGTCGAGCTTTGTAAGTAGGCGTCGGCGGTAGGTATCGATGGCGATGGTGGGGTTCTGGCGGAGGTAGGCGCCAGCCTGTTCTAGGGCGAGCGGCAAGTGGCCGAGGTCGGCGGCTAGGGCCTGGGCTTCCCGGAACTCCCGGGCCGTGGGAGTGCCGGTGGTAAATGCGTAGGCGCAGATCAGTTCGGTGGCCTGGTCGGGGTGGAGGGTGCCGAGCGAGTGGGTGGGGATGGTGCGGTGCCAGCCGGTGGCACGACGGCTGGTGATGAGGTGGTGGCCGCCGTCGAGGGCGCCGAGGTAGGGGGCCAGGTCTGCGGGTGCTTCAACGTTGTCGAAGACCAAGAGCCAGCCGGGGTGCCATTGCAGCCAGGCCATGGCCCATTCGGCGCGTTCGTCCTGGGATAGTAGCCGGGTCAGTGCTGGGGCCAGCCGCGCGGCGAGCGCTGCCAGGGACTGTTCGATGCGGGCGGGGGAGTCAGCGTTGAGCCACCAGATGAGGGTGTAGTCCTGCCGGTGCTGGTGGGCGTAGGCCAAGGCGAGGGTGGTCTTGCCGATGCCGCCGAGGCCGTGGATGGTCAAGGCCTGAGTGATCGCAGTCCCGCTCTGCGCGACGAGTCTGTTCCGGAGCCAGATGAGGTCGTCGTCGCGCCCGAGGCACAGCGGGCGCGTTGCCACGTTGGTGAGGCGGGGTGGGGCCGGCACATCGCGGGCGGAGGTGAGTATTTCGGCCGGCATGCCGATTGTGTCACCCGTGTTGGCGGTCCCGATGCTCTGTGCAGCGATCGCCCTCTGCCCAGATGCATCGACGTTGGGTTCGGGCCGGGTCACTGGTCGGAGCGGTAGCCGTTGCCGGTGATGGCCGTGGTGATGGTTTGGGCGGCGATGGAGCGTTCACCGGAGGCGGTGATCGTCATGATTCCGGCGGCCAGTGGGGGCAGGAGGTTGGTGAGTTCTTTGCGTAGCTCGGTGTCCTCGTGCAGGGCCCTTTTGAGCTGCTGGCGCAGTGCAGCGGCGGCGTCCAGGTCGTCGGCGTCCTGAGAGACGTCCAGGACGGCGGCTTCAAGTGCGGCCTGGTCGGTCTCGGAACGACGGCGCCAGACAGCCTGGAGGATGCGGCGGCCGAGGTTGGCGGTGGCATCTGCTGCGGCGTCCTCCGCCCTGGTGAGGACAGCGCCTCCATAGGCACTCGCGGCTGCAGTCAGGTAGGGGCCAGCCTGCTGCACCAGTTCCGCGATCTCTGTACCCATCTTGCTCAAACCCTCCGAGCAGAGACAATCTGACGTCTCAGCAGCTTAGGGGCTAGACGGACCTTGGGTGACGGCTACCGGAAACCTGTGGGATCGGTCCTCCGCAGCTTAGAAGAAGCCCAGGTCGGGCGGGTTCAGCGTGCGGTCTGTAAAGCTGCGGGGCAACCGGAATCCGCCCTTCATACCTGCGGGTTATCAAGTTCCCTTCGCCACCTGGCCAACGTTGTGCGCACTGCCTCTGTCCGGGGGTGGGTGTCGCCGAGGACCTGGACGTATTGGGTGAGGGTGGTTTCGCAGAGAGGGAAGGCACGCTTCAGGTCGCCTGCCTCCTTGTAGGCGCCGGCGAGGTTGATGCGGCTGGTCAGGGTGTCGGGGTGGGTGTCGCCGAGGGCCTGGACGTATTGGGTGAGGGTGGTCTCGTAGAGGGGGATGGCGCGGGCCAGGTCGCCTGCCGATTGGTAGGTGCCGGCGAGGTTGTTGCGGCTGGCCAGGGTCTGGGGGTGGGTGTCGCCGAGGACCTGGACGCTTTGGGTGAGGGTGGTCTCGTAGAGGGGGATGGCGCGGGCCAGGTCGCCTGCCGATTGGTAGGCGCCGGCGAGGTTGATGCGGCTGGTCAGGGTGTCGGGGTGGGTGTCGCCGAGGACCTGGACGCATTGGGTGAGGGTGGTCTCGTAGAGGGGGATGGCGCGGGCCAGGTCCCCGGCCTCTTCGTAGGCGTAGGCGAGGTTGTTGCGGCTGGTCAGGGTGTCGGGGTGGGTGTCGCCGAGGACCTGGACGCATTGGGTGAGGGTGGTCTCGTAGAGGGGGATGGCGCGGGCCAGGTCCCCGGCCTCTT
>NZ_BAAALF010000107.1:17218-27780 GCF_039528135.1 Kitasatospora nipponensis
TCGTAGGCGCCGGCGAGGTTGTTGCGGCTGGCCAGGGTGTTGGGGTGGGTGTCGCCGAGGACCTGGAGGAAATGGGCGAGGTTGGCTTTCCGAAGGGGAATGGTGCGGGCATCGTGGCCTTGCTGGCGGAGGTGTTGTGCTGCGGTGACGTACAGATCGACCGCGCGGTCGTGGTGGTTGGTTGGGCTGGTTTCGCCGAGTGCGATGAGCTGGGGTATCAGGGCATCCCAGGCGGAGGTCGCACTCGTCGTTGGGGGATCGAGCGGGCCCAGGGCCCGTACGAGTGCTTCCTCGGCTGTGCGGCGTCCTGCGGGTGATCCGTCTGGTTCGGTGGGTGCGGTCGAACGCAGGACTGCTTGGAGGAGGCGGTGGACGCTGACAGTGGTTCTGGTGAGGGTGGCCATGTTGTAGGTGGCGAGGAGGCCGAGGGCTTCGTGGAGGTCGTCCGGGTCGGTGCCGGGGGCTTCCAGGAGGGTGATGGGGGTGTTGTCGGGGGCGAGCCAGGCGAGGGTGTACAGGGTCTGGATGGCGCGGGGGTTGCGGGTGGTGAGGGCTTGGAGGGTCTGGGTCCAGATGCGGGCGATGGTGCGTTCGGCGTCGATGCCGTCGGCTGCCTTGTCGAGCTTGGCGGGCAGGCTCCTGCGGTAGGCCTTGATGCGGATGGTGGGGTTCTGCCGAAGGTAGGCGCCGGCTTGTTCGAGTGCGAGGGGCAGGTGCCCCAGCTCGGCGGCCAGCGCGCGGGCTTCCTGGGCTTCGCGGGGCGTGGGAGGCCTGTCAGGGAACGCGTAGGTACAGATGAGTTCTGCGGCCTCGTCGGGGTCGAGGACTCCGAGGGGGTGAGTGGTGATGATGTGGGGCCATCCGATGGCGCGGCGGCTGGTGATGAGGTGGTGGCCGCTGTTGAGGGCTCCGAGGTAGGAGGTCAGGTCGGCGGGTGTTTCGACGTTGTCGAAGACGAGTAGCCAGTCGGGGTGCCACTGCAACCAGGTCGCCGCCCACGCTGCGCGTTCGGCCATGGAGGCCTTTCCGGCCCAGGCGGGGAACAGTTTCAGGGCGAGGTCGGCGAGGGACTGCTCGATGACGGTGGGGGAGTCTGCGGTGATCCACCAGACGAGGCTGTAGTCCATGCGGTGCCGGTGGGCGTAGGCGAGGGCGAGTGTGGTCTTGCCGATGCCGCCGAGGCCGTGGACTGCCGACGCCTGGGTGATCGCGGTCCCGTTTTCTCGGGTGAGTGTGTCGCGGATCCGCGTCAGGGCGTCCTGGCGGCCCAGGCACAGGGGGTAGGGCGGCAGGTTGCTCAGTCTGGCTGGTGCCTGTACGTCGCGGGCCGCGTTGAGTGCCTCTGCGGGAAGGTTGATCACGTCGCCGGTGTGGGCGGTGCCGATGTTCTGAGCGGCGACCGACCGAGGGCCGGAGGCTTCGTAGTGGGGACTAGTCACTTGCGGTGGCCGTCGCCGGTGATGGCGGTGCCGATGGTGTGGGCGGCGATGGAGCGCTCACCGGATGCGGTGATTGTCACGATCCCGGCCGTAGGTGTGGGAAGGAGGCCAGCGAGCTCCTGCCGCAGCTCGGGGTCTTCGCGCAGGGCTCGCTTCAGCTGCTGGCGCAGCGCGGCAGCAGCGTCCGCGTCGTCGCTGTCCTCCGCCACGTCCAGGAGCGCCGCTTCCAGGGTGGCCTGGTCGGGTTCGCTGCGGTGGCGCCAGAGGGCTTGGAGGATGCGGCGGCCGAGGTTCGCCGTCGCATCCGCGGCGGCGTCCTCCGCGCGGGTCAGCACCGCCCCACCGTATGCACCCACTGCCGCGGTCAGGTACGGGCCGGCCTGCTCCACCAGCTGGACGATCTCCGCGCTCATCCCCGTCTCCCTCCGGATCAACTTGCCTGCACCAAAGCTGCTGTGACGGAGCGTAGAGCCATTCAGGTGGTCGGCTCAGGCATTCGGCCCCATCCGGTCGGCCCGAACCGGTGAAGTCGCGCCGACGACCGGGGTCGGCCGCTGGCAGCGCCGGACAGTCAGCACGTGGCGGTTTGTTGTCCGGGCTGTCCGGCTGTCCGGTCGAATTCTCTGAGCTGGGGTAATGGGCCGGACAGGGCCCGGACAGGACGGTCCGACCTGTCCGGTGGGCTCGCTTGGGCTGAAACAGCTACCCGACCAGGATGATCGTGGGGCCGATGTGGGACAGCTCGGAACCGCAGGGAACTTTGCAGGTCAGAACGATCTGACGTGCGGTCTGTAAATCTGTCGCGCAAGCTACGCAGGTTCGAACCCTGCACCAGCCACAGGATACGGAGAAGGCCCTTCATCTGCGGAAACGCAGGTGGAGGGCCTTCTCTTTTGGTGTCACGCGGTGCGTTGGGCTTTGCAAAGTTTGCAAAGCTCCGGGTGGGCGGGCCTCAGGCGGAGACCTCGATCGTGACGGTGAAGGTGCGTTGATCCGGGGCGCACTCCATCGCCTCGCCGCAACTGGTGCGCGTCGCGGTGAGCTGCGCCGAGCCGGCCCGTAGGGCGTGGAAGAGGCTCTCGTGGATTCCGCAGCCCATGCCCGGTCGGCAGATGAGCGGGGACGGGGACGGTGCCTTGGGGTCCAGGGTCGGTACCGGGACGAGTACCTGCGGCGCCGAGCTGACCGGGGTGGACCAGTAGGTGCTGTGCAGCGTGACCCGGACGAGCGTGCCGGCGGCGGCCCGGACCGTGGTGTGGTTCGCGTTCTCGTCCAGGACGAGGACGGCCGGGCCGGCGGAGGTCGGGGGCGGGCTCGCGGACGTCGGCGAGATCCCGACCGTCGTCGTGCCGCTCCCGCCGCAGCCCGCGAGGACCGGCAGCAGGACCGACGCCAGGAGCGGCAGCAGCAGACGCCGCAGCACGGGGCGCAGCGGCAGCAGAGGCAACGGGGTCATCTCGGGTGCTCCTTCCGTCGTGGGACGTCGATGGGACGCAGCGGCCCGCCCATCGGATCCCTCCGCGGCCCGCCGCCCGGGCCGCGCCACCCGGGCGCCCCCCTGAGCCGGCGTCAAGGAGGCGTCAGGGAAGCGGGGTGTCGTGTAGCGAAGGCATATGGACGGCGGATCGGGACCCGGCGCGCGGAGACGATGCGAGACGAAGCCCAGCACGGAGGTCCGGTCCGATGTCCCACAAGCCCCCCACCATCCCCACCGAGGCAGGTAGGGCCGGAAGACCCGGTGAGGTAGAAGGAGGAGAAGCGGGAACCGCCGCCGCAGGAGCCGCCGTCGCCGACCGGGACAGGCTCTCCGCCCTCGGCGGCCTGGCCGCCCTGTCGCTCGACGCGATGGCCTCCGTCGCCTACGGACCGGAGTCGATCGTCCTGGTCCTGGCCGCCGCGGGCAGCTACGGGCTCGGCTTCACCCTCCCGGTCACCGCCGCCATCGCCCTCCTGCTGGCCGTCCTGACCGCCTCCTACCGCCAGGTGATTGCCGCCTTCCCCGACGGCGGCGGCTCCTACGCGGTGGCCAAGGCCCACCTGGGCCGGCGTGCCGCGCTGACCGCCGCCGCCTCGCTGGTGATCGACTACGTCCTCAACGTGGCGGTCTCCGTCACCGCCGGGGTGGCTGCGCTGACCTCGGCGCTTCCCGCCCTCTACCCGGACCGGGTCTGGCTCTGCCTGGGCGTGCTGGCCCTGGTCACCGCCGTCAACCTGCGCGGGATCGCCGAGTCGGCCCGCTGGTTCATGGCGCCGACCGCCGTCTTCGTGCTGTCGATCCTGGCGATCATCGTGATCGGCCTCCTCCGCTCCGCCCCGGCCAGCACCGCGGCCGCCGCCGGCCACGCCGGCGCGCTCGCCGGCAACGCGACCGGCGTCGGCACGCTGCTGCTCCTCAAGGCCTTCGCCTCCGGCTGCTCGGCGCTGACCGGGGTCGAGGCGGTGGCGAACGCCGTCCCCTCCTTCCGGGCGCCGCGGGTGCGGCGGGCGCAGCACACCGAGGCCGCGCTGGGCGGCCTGCTCGGGGTGATGCTGATCGGCCTGGCCGTGCTGATCGGCCGCTTCCACCTGCAGCCGGTGGAGGGCGTCACCGTCCTCGCCCAGCTGGCCGACGCCTCGCTGGGGCACGGCTTCGGCTTCTACCTGGTGCAGTTCGCCACGGTGGTCCTGCTGGCGCTGGCCGCCAACACCTCCTTCGGCGGCCTGCCGGTGCTGCTGCGCCTGTTGGCCCGCGACAACCACCTGCCGCACGTCTTCGCGCTGCGCGCCGACCACCAGGTGCACCGGCACGGCGTGCTCTTCCTGGCGCTGGTCTCGGCCGTCCTGCTGGTCGGTTCGGGTGGTGACGTGAACAGCCTGGTGCCGCTCTTCGCGATCGGGGTCTTCGTCGGCTTCACCATCTGCCAGGTCGGCATGGTGCGGCACTGGCTCCTGGAGCGCGGCGCCGGCTGGCGACCGCGGGCGCTGCTGAACGGGTTCGGCGCGCTGCTGACCGCGGTGGCCGCCCTGGTGGTCACCGGCACCAAGTTCATCGAGGGCGCCTGGGGCGTGGTGGTCGCGCTGCCGCTGCTGGTGCTCCTCTTCGAGCTGGTCCACCGGGCGTACGGGCGGATCGGCGAGCGCCTGGAACTCGGTCGGATCCCGGGCCCGGTGACCCGCCGGCCCTCGCTGGTGGTGGTCCCGGTGATGTCGATCTCCCGGATGACCCGCGAGGCGCTGTCGGCCGCCGTCTCGCTCGGTGACGAGGTGCTGGCCGTCACCGTCGTGCACACCACCCCGGACGCGGAGGACCGGCAGGCCGCCGAGGCGCTGCGCCGGGACTGGGAGCTGTGGCGACCGGGCGTGCCGCTGCTGGAGGTCCCCGACGCGCACCGCCGGCTGGGCCGTCCGCTGGTCGGCTTCGTCAACGAGCTCTCCGCCGAGCGCCGCTACGACCGGATCACCGTCCTGATCCCCGAGGTCGAGCCGGTCCACCTCTGGCAGCGGGCGCTGCAGAACCAGCGCGGCGCGCTGATCGACCGGGCGCTGCGCCGCGGCACTGACGCGGTCGTCTGCCGACTGCGCCTGCGAATGTAAGGCCTGTCGCCCGTTTTGCCCTTCGAACACAGCTGAAACATCACGATTAGCCTATATGCGCGGTTGCGGTCCGATATTTTGACGGGGTCTTAACGCCGCCCCTCAAGGCCGCCGTTCGGCTCAGGCGGCTCGCCCGCACACCCCCTCTGGCCTGCGGAAACGCGCGACCGAACGGGTGCGCCAAGGCCCCGGAGGGCCTGCGAGTCGCCCGTTGCCCCAGCGCCCCGGACGCATACGCTCGCGCTTGTGTTCAACGTGCCCTCGGCGCTCAAGCGCCTCGTGATCGGTCAGGCCATGCGCAGCGAGGAGCTGGGGGAGACCCTGCTCCCCAAGCGCCTGGCGCTGCCGATCTTCGCCTCCGACCCGCTCTCCTCGGTGGCCTACGCCACGCAGGAGATCCTGCTGGTGCTCACCGTCGGCGGCACCGCCTTCCTCTACCTCACCCCGTGGGTGGCGGCCGGCGTCGTGGCGCTGATGGCGGTCGTGGTGATGTCCTACCGCCAGGTGGTGCACGCCTACCCCAGCGGCGGCGGCTCGTACGAGGTGGTCTCCACCAACCTCGGGCCCAACTCCGGTCTGGTGGTGGCGGCCTCGCTGCTGGTCGACTACGTCATGACGGTCGCCGTCTCGGTGGCCTCCGGCGTGGACAACATCATCTCGGCCCTCCCCTCGCTCGCGGACTACCGCGTCCTGATGGCGGTCGCCTTCGTGGTGCTGCTGGCGGCCATGAACCTGCGCGGGGTGCGGGAGTCGGGCAAGGCCTTCGCCGCGCCGACCTACCTGTTCATCGGCGGCATCATGCTGATGGTGATCACCGGCCTGGTGAAGATCGCCCTCGGCCACGGCCCGGTGGCCGCCAGCGCGAGCTACGGGATCATCCCGGTGGACGGCAAGGACAACCTGGCGGGCCTGGCGCTGCTGATGCTGGGCCTGCGGGCCTTCGCCTCCGGCTGCACCGCGCTGACCGGCGTCGAGGCCATCTCGAACGGCGTGCCGGCCTTCCGGACGCCGAAGTCGAGGAACGCCGCCACCACGATGTCCGTCATGGGCATCACCGCCGTGGTGATGTTCGTGGGCATCACGGCGCTGGCGCTCACCTCGAAGGTGCACATCACCCAGGACGCCTGCCAGCTCACCGGGTTCCCCGGCGACTGCCACACCGCGCCGCAGCAGACCGTCATCGCCCAGCTGGCCGCCGCGATCTTCGGCGGCGACCACAGCTTCCTCTTCTACTTCATCCAGGCCGTCACCGCGCTGGTGCTGATCCTGGCCGCGAACACCGCCTTCAACGGGTTCCCGCTGCTGGCCTCGATCCTGGCCCAGCACCGCTACCTGCCCCGGCAGATGCACACCCGCGGCGACCGCCTGGCGTTCTCCAACGGCATCATCGCGCTCGCGGTGGTGGCCGGCGGGCTGCTCTGGCTCTACGGCGCTGACGTCACCAGCCTGATCCACCTCTACATCCTGGGCGTCTTCACCTCCTTCACGCTCTCCCAGATCGGCATGGTCCGGCACTGGAACCGCACGCTGGCCACCGAGACGGACCCCAGGGTCCGGGCCGGGGCGCACCGCTCGCGGGTGATCAACGGCTTCGGCGCGGTCACCACCGCCCTGGTGCTGGTCATCGTGCTGATCACCAAGTTCACCCAGGGCGCCTGGCTGGCCGTGGTGGCCGCGATCGTGCTCTGGGTGATGATGCGCGGCATCCGGCGGCACTACGACGCGGTCTCCGACGAGCTGGCCGTGGACGACCCGAAGGCCGACGCGGTGCGCCCGTCCAAGGTGCACGGGGTGGTGCTGGTCTCCAAGCTGCACAAGCCGACCCTGCGGGCCCTGGGCTACGCGGAGGCGTTCCGCCCGGACACCCTGGAGGCGGTCACCGTCTCCGTAGAGAAGGAGTCCACCGACGACCTGCGGGCCAAGTGGGCCGAGTACGACGTCCGGGTGCCGCTCAAGGTGCTGGACTCGCCGTACCGCGAGATCACCAAGCCGGTGGTGGCCTACGTCCGCTCGGTGCGGCGCACCAGCCCGCGCGACGCCGTCGCGGTCTTCATCCCGGAGTACGTGGTCGGCCACTGGTGGGAGCACCTGCTGCACAACCAGTCCGCGCTCTGGCTCAAGAGCCGGCTGCTCTTCACCCCGGGGGTGATGGTGATCAGCGTGCCGTGGCAGCTCTCCTCCGCGCCGCGTGCCGACCACCCGGCCCGCCGGGCCCCCGGCTCGGTGCGCCGCGGCGAGCCGACCGGCCGGGTCGAGCACACCTCGACCAAGGTCTAGGGCCGCACCGCGGGACAGGGGCACAGGCGGGCCCCGGGCGCTTGCCCGGGGCCCGTCGGCGTTCCCGCCGGCCGCCGCATCCCGGCCGTGCGGCGCCGGGCGCTAATGATGCGTCAAGACCTGTCGCTCGCCCGGTCCGGCGGCGCCGGCGAGGCGCAGAATCGGTTCGCCCCGGAACCGGCGGGCCCGCCCGGGTCCCGTCCCGACCGGCGGCCAGCTGACGGGGAGGGGACGCGCGGCCATGGCAGCGGGAGTCAGAACACCGGTCGTACCGGGGGAGAGTCCGTCGACGCGGACGGGCATCGGTGCGACCGGCGGGCCTCCCGGGCCGCGCGTGGGCCGCACCGGCGCGCCGCCCGCGCCCGCGGCTGCGACCAGGCTCGGCCGGCACCGGTACCTCGCCGAACAGCTGTCCGCACGGGTCTCCTGGGAGCTCTGGCAGTGGTGCGAGCGGGCCGCACGGGCGATCCTCGGCCGCACCTTCTGGACCACCCCGCGCCGGGTGCGCGCGCTGACCGGGGCCGTGCTGGGCACGCTGCTGCTCTGCGCGGCGGTGGGCGCCACCGTGCTCGGCGGTGCCCGCGCCAGCGTGGCGCAGATCGGCCAGCGGGCCGCCCCGCAGGCCGTCCGGGCCGCCGACCTCTACTTCGCGCTCAGCGACATGGACGCCCAGGCCGCCAACCTGCTGCTGGTCGGCGCCGACGGCAAGGACTACGCGCAGCGCAAGGGGGTGCACGACCTCTACGACCAGCGCCGGGCGCAGGCCGACCAGGACCTTGAGCGCGCCACCGAGGCGGCCGCCGGCGACCCGGTGGGCCGGCAGGCGGTGGCCGACGTGCTGGACGCGCTCGGTGACTACGAGGCGCTGGTCGCCCGCGAGGACCTCCAGGAGAACCAGGACCAGTCGCTGCCCGGTCACCCGCCGGCCAGTGCGCTGGTCTCCTACCAGCAGGCCACCGACCTGCTGCGCGACCGGCTGCTGCCCGGGGCCGACCAGGTGGCCGACGCCAGCGCGGCCAGCGTCGAGCGGGTCTACACCGGCCAGCGCGCCGACCTCGACAGCGGCCGGTGGTGGCTGCTGGCCACCGGGGTGCTCGCGCTGCTGGCGGTGGCCGCCCTGCAGTACACCCTGGCGGTCCGCTACCGCCGCCTGGTCAGCCCGCCGCTGGTGGCGGCCGCGCTGCTCGCGGTGATCGGCCTGGGCTACGCCCTGGTGCTGGCCGCCGGCACCGCCGACCGGCTGCACACGGCCAAGAGCAGCGCCTACGACTCGGTGCTCGCGCTGAGCCGGGCCCGGGCGGTCGCCTACGACAGCAACGCCGACGAGAGCCGCTGGCTCAGCGACCCGGGGCGGGCCGACACCTACCAGCGCACCTTCCTCGACAAGACCCAGTCGATCGCCCTCTTCGACGGTGCCACCCTGCAGAGTTACGACGGCCGGCTCGCCGGCGCGATCCAGGACCACCAACGGGACCCGCACGCGGTCGGTTTCGGCGGCTACCTCGGCGACGAGCTGCGCAACGTCACCTTCCCCGGTGAACAGCAGGCCGCGGACCAGGTGTTGGCGGACTTCGCGGTCTACCAGCGCGACGACCGGACGATCCGGGACCTCCAGGGGCAGGGCCACTTCGCCGAGGCGATCGCCTTCGACACCGGCAGCCGGCCGGGCCAGTCCAACGGCGACTTCGGCCGGCTCAGCGCGGACTTCGACCAGGTCATCGCCATCAACCAGCGGGCCTTCGACGACACCGTGCGGCAGTCCGAGGACGATCTCGGCTCCGGGGCCGCCGCGGTGGGCGCCGGCCTGCTGGGTGCGGCCCTGGTGCTGACGGTGCTCGCCGTCCGCCCCCGGCTGCGCGAGTACCGCTGACGGCGCGAGCACCGCTGACCGCCGGGCCCCCGACGCGCTCAGCTCCGGCGAAGCCGGCCGCGGCGCCGGGTGTTCAGTGGTGCCCGCTCTGCCGGGGCAGCGCCAGGGCCACGGTGTCCGCGAACTCCCGTACCGCGCTGGTGCGTGAGACCACCCGGCCGCCGTGCACCACCAGCCGGCTGTGGCCGCCGGAGAGTGCCCCGGCCAGGCTGTCCCCGCGCACCGCCAGCAGTTCGGCCGGGAACCCGGCGTCGATCCGCACCGCCGGCAGGCCCATCAGCAGCCGGGCCTGCGCGCTGATCGCCTCGTAGGCGGCCACCGTGCTCAACGCCCCGCCGGCGGCCAGCAGGTAGGCGGCCTCCAGCGGATCGGCCCGGCCGACCGGGTTCCCGGCATCGCGCAGTGCCCCGCTGCCGGCCGCCAACAGGACCTGATGCTCCGTCAACTCCCTGATCACCGAAGGGTTCAGCCAGCCGGGTGGGCCCGCAGCGCCGCCGCAGCTGCCGCTCTGCGGCAGGCAGGTCACCCGCACTCCGGCGGCGCTCAGCGGGGCGCCGGTGCCGAGCGCCAGCAGATCACCCGGGGCTACCGCCACCCGCGGTCGCAGGGGGGCCAACAGGGCTGCGATCCGGGCCACTTGGTCGGTGTCGGCGCCCCGCAGGTGCAGGTCGACCGGGCAGTCGAACTCGGTGGCCGCGGCCACCACCTCCTGCACGTAGCCGACCGGATCGGGGTCCAGCTCGGGGCAGCCGCCGACCGCGTCCGCGCCCAGTCGCAGTGCCTCGCGCAGCTGCGCCCGGCCCGGCGCGCCGTCCGCGCCGGTGAGCGGCCCGGGGACGGCGACCGTCTGCAACTCGACCAGCCCGCGCAGCGCTTGGCGCGCGGTGAGCGCCGCCTCCAGCCGGCGCAGGCCGTGCGCACCGCCGATCCGCACATGGGTGCGCTGGGCGGTCGCGCCGTAGCCCAGCGAGGTGAGCGCGGCCTCGGTGACCCGGCGCACCAGCTCGCCGTGACCCTCGCTGCCCGGCGGGCCGGGCGGCAGGGAGGGACCGGCGGTGGGCACCGGGGCGGCGTTCGGGGGCAGCGGCACCGGGCCGCCGGTGAAGGCGGTGTCGTGGTGGGCGTGCGGTTCGGCGGGGGCGGGGAGCAGCAGGTAGCCCGTCAGGTCGATCCGGGCCCCGGCGGTGACGGCCGGTCCGTCCGTGCCGCCGCCCGCGACGGCGCCGGCCGGCAGCGCGGACTGTGGCAGCGGGCCCAGGCTCCCCGCGGTGCCGACCGCCTGGATCCGGTCGCCGCTGATCCGCACGTCGACCACCCGGCCGTCCGCGAGGCGGGCTCCGGTCAGCAGCAGCACCGGGCCGTGTCCCAGCGGGTTGCCTCCCTGCCCGCTGCCCTGTCCACCG
>NZ_BAAALF010000108.1:0-27718 GCF_039528135.1 Kitasatospora nipponensis
CTCGGCGGGCCCCCGGGCCCCGGCGGGGCCCCGGGCCTCGCCCCGGGCCGTGGCGGCCCGGGCGGAGGCCAGGCCGCGCCCGACGCGTTGGTGCCTCGCGGCGGCCCGGGCGGTGAGGTTGGCGGAGTTGTACGAGGAGGGGAGCTTCTGGTCGGGCATCAGGTGTTCGCTTCCACCGGGGTGTCGAGCGGCGCGGCCGGGAGGTGGGCGGCGATGGCGTCCAGCGCGGCGCGGGCGCGCGCCAGATGGGTCTGGTCCATGGGGTGCCGGGAGAACCGGGCCTCGCGGAAGAGGGCGGTCAGGGCGCCCGCGTCCGAGGCCCGCACCACGCCGTCGGCCACCGCCCTCTCCAGCAGGTCGGTGGGGCTGTCGGCGATCTGCCGGGCGACGCCGGTGGCCGCCAGCGAGTCCTCCATCGCCACGTAGCAGGCGATCACCGCGGCGCGCGCGTCACTGCCGTGCAGGGCCCGCCGCGCCGAGTCGACCGCCCGGGCCAGGCCGGTGTCGGTGCCCGCCACCAGCCCGGCCCGGCGCGAGACCTGGACCCGGCCGAACGACACCCGGCGCAGCCGTCGCCATACCAGCAGCGCGGCGACCAGCACCACGACCGGCAGCGCGATCTCGAAGACCAGCACCACCAGGTGCAGCAGGCCGGTGTGCTGGGCGACGTGCGGTGGGTGCTGGCCGGCGCCCCCGTCGGTGGTCCTGTGCGGGATCACGGCCGCACCGCCGGCGTCGTCGTCGGCGCTCTTCTTGGCCGGTGGCTGGGAGGCCCGGTAGGCGAGCAGCAGGGCGACCGGTACGGCCAGCGCCAGGAACGGCAGCACCCGCAGCGCGGCGCCCCGCAACCGCTCGGCCCGCGGCGGCAGGTCCTCCAGCGTGCGGACGGCGGTGCGGTAGCGGCGGAAGATCCGGTCGACGAAGAGCATCCAGCCCAGGCAGAGCAGGATCACCGGGCCGAGCAGGTCGTTGAGCGGCGCGGCGCCGCCGGCCACCAGCCCGCCGGCCGGGTGCAGCACCAGGGCGGCGAAGGCGAGGCCGGCCACCGCCAGCGCGGCCAGTGCCGGGCGCACACCCGGGGCGCGGGGACCGGGGCCGGGACGGCTCGGCGGGTCCTGTGGTCTGGTCATGGTGCTCTGTCCCCCCGTACTGGTCCGCCCGAGGTGAGGACCGGGCAGATGGGCAGCTTGGCACAGGTGATCGGCGATTGTCAGCATCCGTAGGGCCGGTGGCGGGCCCGGTTGCCCGATCGGGCTACGGGGTCGGCGCGGTGGCCGGCGGCGGCGGGCGACGCCGGGCCGGTGGTGCGTCAGATGCTGCGCACGGCGGTGTTGCCGGCGGTGGGCCCGGGGGTGTCGAAGCGGCGCATCCGGTGCAGCACGGTGGCCGCGGTGGGCAGCGCGAGCTCGTCGACGATCCGGCCGTCGGCGAGGAAGACCACCCGGTCCGCGTAGCCGGCGGCGACCGGGTCGTGGGTCACCATCACCACGGTCTGGTTCAGTCGGCGCACCGAGTCGCGCAGGAAGGCCAGGATCTCCGCTCCCGAGCGGGAGTCCAGGTTCCCGGTGGGCTCGTCCGCGAGGACGATCGCCGGGCGGCCGGCCAACGCGCGGGCGCAGGCGACCCGTTGCTGCTGACCGCCGGAGAGCTGGTCGGGCCGGTGCGAGAGCCGGCCGGTGAGGCCGACCGTCTCCACCACCCGGCTCAGCCACTGCTGGTCGACGCGGCGGCCCGCGATGTCGACGGGCAGCGTGATGTTCTCCAGCGCGGTGAGCGTGGGCAGCAGGTTGAACGCCTGGAAGACGAAGCCGACCCGGTCGCGCCGCAGCCGGGTGAGCTCCCGGTCGGACAGGCCCACCAGTTCGGTGTCACCGAGCCGCACCGAGCCCGCGGTGGCGGTGTCCAGGCCGGCCAGACAGTGCAGCAGGGTCGACTTGCCGGAGCCCGAGGGGCCCATGATCGCCGTGAACTCGCCCGGCCGGAAGGACACGCTGACCCGGTCCAGGGCCACCACCCGGGTGTCGCCGGACCCGTAGACCTTGTAGAGGCCGGTGGCGCCGGCGACGGCTCGTACGGGGGCCATGGTCAGGGTCATGGGCGGGCTCCTGGGCGTGGGGTGCCGGTGGTCGCGGCGCCGGCCGCGGCGACGGGGATGCCCCGCTGCCCCCATCCTCGGGGCCGCCCGCGCCCGATCGGTCGCCCCCTCGAACGGTTGACCGCACCCCGGGGGAGGGGGCACCCCTCCTCCTCAGGTATGACGTCGGCCGCCAGGGACGACGTCAGCCGATCGCGACCCCGCGCCCGGTGGCCAGCCCGGCCAGCCCACCGGAGACCGGCCGCCCGGCACCCTCGAAGCGCCAGTCGCCGCCGGCGCCGGTGCGGCGGAACGAGCCGAGTTCCATCGCGCTGTCCGGGATCCCGCTGGTCGCGCCCGTCCAGCTGTCCAGCCCGGCCCCTGACGCGCCGTCGGTGACCTCCAGCGCCAGTCCGTGCAGGTAGCCCAGCGGCAGCGCCGG
This sequence comes from Kitasatospora nipponensis, assembly GCF_039528135.1. NCBI lineage: Bacteria > Bacillati > Actinomycetota > Actinomycetes > Kitasatosporales > Streptomycetaceae > Kitasatospora > Kitasatospora nipponensis. The sequence continues at coordinate 2,517 of NZ_BAAALF010000108.1, forward strand.
CCCGGGGTCCTCCTCGGTCGCCACCGCGAGCACCACCTGGTCAGCCGTGGTGCCGGCCAGCCGGGTCAGGTCCAGGGTCAGGGTGGCGCTGCGCAGCGGACCGTCGGCCGCGGTGCGGGCGGAGCCGAGGCGGACCGCGCCGGTGGGCTCGGCGGGGTTGTTGAAGAAGACGAAGTGCTCGTCGCTCAGCACCCGCCCGGCCGCGCAGACGAAGGCGCAGACGTCCAGCTCCACCCGGTCGCCGGCCACCGTCCGCGACTGCCAGTCGATCCGCACCCGCACGCTCGCGGGGGCGGGGGCAGGGGCGCTGTCGGTGACCTCCTCAGCGGCTCGGCCCGGCACCGGGCCCAGCCGGCCGCGCAGGCCCTGCTCGGCCAGCAGCTCGACCAGTTCGGGGCCGGTCACCAGGGAGAGCGGCTTGTTCTCGATGTACGAGTACGAGCCGCGCCCGAACCCGGCCGTGGTCACCAGGATGCCCTTGATCGCGCCGTGGTGGCGCACCGTGCTGTCCAGGTCCCGCACGGCGGTGGGCGAGACCGTCGAGCGGTACCGCTTGGCCTGGATCACGATCTTGCCGCCGGTCACCGGGTCCGGGTCGACCGCGACCACGTCCACGCCCTCGTCCCCGCTGCGGGCCGTCGTCTCCACCCGGTAGCCGCGGGCCCGGAAGAGGGCGGCGATCAGCTCCTCGAACTCGATGGGGTCCATCGTGAAGAGGTCCGGGTCCTCCTCGCCGCCCTGCCCGGCGACCGCGCTGCCCACCGCCTGCGGCAGCCGGTCCGCGCGGACCTCCTCCAGCCGCTCGGGGCGCGCGGAGAGCACCCCGCCCAGCCCCTGCAGGCACTCCACGGGCGCCACCCGCTCCAGCGCGATCGCGGTGAACGCCTCGCGGGCCGCCGTGACGGCCAGCAGCACCCGCTCGGCCTCCAGCCCGGTCGCCGGGTCCACGCCGCTGACGAACCCGCTCAGCGCCACCGACTCCAGCAGCCCCTGCGGGTCGGCCCGGAACAGCTCGTCCAGCACCCGCAGCGCGCTCTGCGCCAGCACCTCGCGGTAGAGCCGCTTGCGCTCGGCGGCCGGGCGGGCCACCGGGACGTCCCGGTCGTCCGCCTTCACGTAGCGCAGCCGGCTGTGCTCGGGCACCACCTGGAACTCCGGGAGCTGCCAACTGACGACCAGCTGACGGCGGTTGCCGTCCCAGGCCAGCTCCACCCGGCGCGGGAAGTCCTGCGGCCAGCCGTCCGAGCCGTACAGTACGGCGCTGAAGTACTCGTGCACGGCCTCGGCCTCGCCGCGGCCCAACCGGCGGGCGAGGTCCTCGGTGCGGGCGATCCGCTCGGCGTCCCGGCGCTGCTGGTCGGCGGCCCAGGCGCGGTATCCCTCGCGGTACTCGGCCAGCCGGCGCAGCCGCTCCTGCTCGACGGCCTGCGCCTGGTACCAGTCGTGCTCGAAACGCGCCCGGGCCTGCGCGACCTGCTCCTCGTGGTGGCGGCGCTGCATCATGCCGCTCGGCGGCGGCACCTGGTAGTAGGCCTGGTCCGGCATCGGGGTGGGGATCCCGAGCGCCCCGGCGTCGAAGCCGGGCAGCCGCACGGGCGCCAGCAGCGCCTGCAGGGTGAACGCCGGCTGCCCGCGCCCGACCCGCAACAGCCCCTGCAACTCGGCCACCTGCTCGTCCAGCAGCCCGCTCTGGCGGGCCACCTCGGCCTCCCGGTCCAGCTGGTAGGCGCGCAGCGCCTCGCGCTGCCCGCGCGCCGCGGCGAGCTGCGCGGCCCGCGCGTCACGCTCGCGCTGGCGCTGGGCGGCGGCCTGGGCTCTCTGCTGGGCCTCCCTGCGGCGCTGCTCCTGCCGCTGCGCCTCCGCCCAGATCGCCAGTACCCCGTCGCTCCGCCGCCGTGCCACGTCCACCCCTTCGCCACACCCGTGTCCTGCGCAGAACCTTAGACTCTGCGGCGGGTACGCCTGTGCGGATCGGGGCGGATCGGTCCGGGGCGGCTACGAGCAGGTCGAGGGGCAGCCGCCGGCCCAGGGATCGGTGCCGGCCCGGCGGTGGCGGTCGATCTCGCGCCAGGTCCGGAAGACCGGGGGGTGGTCGTCGAGCGGCAGGGCCATCAGCGCCGGCTCCAGCCGCCGTTGGAGGCTGCCGAGGACGAAGTCGGCCATCCCGCACGGGTACGGGGTCCAGACGCCGTGCCGGTCCAGCACCAGGACGGTCCAGCGCTCCGGGTCGGGGTCGCTGTTCTCCCAGAACGCCTGGCAGCCGCAGATGTCCAGCGCCCAGGGGATCCGCCCGCCCAGGTTCGCCGCCGGCTCGCCGTCCTGGGCCGGTTCGAGCAGGTAGTACGCGTCCTCGACCAGCCGGGCGAAGGTCAACGGGCCGAGCGGCTCGGCGGCGCCCGCCAGCGGCAGGGCGAGGTGGAAGAGGTTGTTGACGGACCCGGCGCCGTAGTGGTCGATGAACTCGCGGTAGTCGGCGGGCAGCGCGCCGCCCCACTGCTCGGCGGCCCGGTCCCAGTCGACGGCGTCACCGGCCCCCGGGTGCGGCGGCATGAGCTCGACGAGTCGGGCAACGGCTGGGTGCATCTGGGGGCCTTTCGCTCGATTCCTCTCCCCGGCACCCTAGGTCAACCCGCCCGCGTCGCGGCAGGGGGCGCCCCCGATTACTCCCCGCCCCCGGCCGCTCACCGACCCCGCCCCGGCATCCGCCTCCCCCTCACCGGCCGCCGCGCAGGAACTCCCGGTTCAGCAGCGAGATGCCGCTCAGCGGGATGCCCTTGGGGCAGGCCGTCGCGCACTCGCCGGTGTTGGTGCAGCCGCCGAACCCCTCGGCGTCCATCGCCCCGACCATCGCGCGGGCCCGGCGCCCGCGTTCGGGGGCGCCCTGCGGCAGGACGTTGAGGTGCACCACCTTCGCCGCCGTGAAGAGCATCGCCGAGCCGTTCGGGCAGGCCGCCACGCAGGCGCCGCAGCCGATGCACTCCGCGTGCTCGAAGGCGAGGTCGGCGCTCTCCTTGGGGACCGGGGTGGCGTGCGCGTCGGGGGCGCTGCCGGTGGGGGCGGTGATGTAGCCGCCGGAGCCGATGATCCGGTCGAGGGCGGAGCGGTCCACCACCAGGTCGCGGACCACCGGGAAGGCCGCCGCCCGCCAGGGCTCGACGTCGATGGTCTCGCCGTCGCGGAAGTGGCGCATGTGCAGCTGGCAGGTGGTGGTCCGTTCCGGGCCGTGCGCCTGGCCGTTGATCACCATGCCGCAGGCGCCGCAGATGCCCTCGCGGCAGTCGTGGTCGAAGGCGACCGGCACCTCGCCGCGCAGGATCAGCTCCTCGTTGAGGGTGTCCAGCATCTCCAGGAAGGACATGTCCGGGCTGATCCCGGTGACCTGGTAGGTGGTCAGCCCGCCGGGGGCCTCAGGGCCCGCCTGGCGCCAGATCCGCAGGGTGAGGTTCACGTGTAGCTCCGCTGGGTGGGGTGGACGTACTCGAACTCCAACTGCTCGCGGTGCAGCACCGGCGGGCCGCCGCCGGCGAACTCCCAGGCCGCCGCGTAGCTGAACTCCTCGTCCCGGCGGGCCGCCTCGCCCTCGGGGGTGCGGCTCTCGGTGCGGAAGTGGCCGCCGCAGGACTCCTCGCGGTGCAGCGCGTCCAGGCACATCAGTTCGGCGAGCTCGAAGTAGTCGACCAGCCGATTGGCCTTCTCCAGCGCCTGGTTGAGCTCGGCGCCGCCGCCCGGCACCTTGATCCGGCGCCAGAACTCGGCGCGCAGCTCGGGGATCCGCCCCAGCGCCTTGCGCAGTCCGGCCTCGGTGCGGGCCATCCCGCACTCGTTCCAGAGCAGGTCGCCCAGCTCCCGGTGGAAGGAGTCCGCGGTGCGGTCGCCGTCCACCGCCAGGATCCTCTCCAGGCGCTGCGTCACCTCGCCCACCACGCTGTCGAGTTCGGGATGGTCGGCGGGCACCGGATCGAGCGGGGTGCGGGCCAGGTAGTCGGCGAGGGTGGGCGGCAGCACGAAGTAGCCGTCGGCCAGACCCTGCATCAGGGCGCTGGCGCCCAGCCGGTTGGCGCCGTGGTCGGAGAAGTTGGCCTCGCCGATCGCGAACAGGCCCGGCACGGTGGTCTGCAGGTCGTAGTCGACCCACAGGCCGCCCATCGTGTAGTGGATCGCCGGGTAGATCCGCATCGGGACGCGGTACGGGTCCTCGGCGGTGATCCGCTGGTACATCTCGAAGAGGTTGCCGTACCTGGCCTCCACCGCGGCCCGCCCCAGCCGGGCGATCGCGTCGGCGAAGTCCAGGTAGACCCCCTGCCCGCCGGGACCCACCCCGCGCCCCTCGTCGCAGACGTTCTTGGCCGCCCGGGAGGCGATGTCGCGCGGGACCAGGTTGCCGAACGAGGGGTAGATCCGCTCCAGGTAGTAGTCCCGTTCGTGCTCGGGGATCTCGCTCGCGGGCCTGCTGTCACCGGCCAGTCGCGGCACCCAGATCCGGCCGTCGTTGCGCAGCGACTCGCTCATCAGGGTCAGCTTCGACTGGTGGTCGCCCGAGCGCGGGATGCAGGTGGGGTGGATCTGGGTGAAGCACGGGTTGGCGAAGTGGGCCCCGCGCCGGTGCGCGCGCCAGATCGCGGTGGCGTTGGAGTTCTTGGCGTTGGTGGACAGGTGGAAGACGTTGCCGTAGCCGCCGGTGGCCAGCACCACGGCGTCGGCCAGGTGCGTGCTCACCTCGCCGGTCACCAGGTCGCGGGCCACGATGCCGCGGGCCCGGCCGTCCACCACCAGCAGGTCGAGCATCTCGGTGCGGGCGTGCAACTCCACGTTCCCGGCGGCGATCTGGCGCGACAGCGCCTGGTAGGCGCCGAGCAGCAGCTGCTGCCCGGTCTGGCCGCGGGCGTAGAAGGTGCGCGAGACCTGGACGCCGCCGAAGGACCGGGTGTCCAGCAGCCCGCCGTACTCGCGGGCGAACGGCACGCCCTGGGCCACGCACTGGTCGATGATCTCCACCGAGACCTGCGCCAGGCGGTGCACGTTGGACTCCCGGGCGCGGAAGTCCCCGCCCTTGACGGTGTCGTAGAAGAGCCGGCGGATCGAGTCACCGTCGTTGCGGTAGTTCTTGGCCGCGTTGATGCCGCCCTGCGCGGCGATCGAGTGGGCCCGCCTGGGGGAGTCCTGGAAGCAGAACTGCACCACCCGGTAGCCCTGTTCGGCCAGCGTGGCGCCGGCCGCGCCGCCCGCCAGGCCGGTGCCCACCACGATCACCGTCCGCCCGCGCCGGTTGGCCGGGTTGACCAGCTTCGCCTCGAACCGCCGCTGGTCCCAGCGCCCTTCGATCGGCCCGCCGGGCGCCCGGGTGTCGGCGAGCGGCTCCCCGACGGTGTAGTCCAGGTAGGAGGTCATCGCACGACTCCCGTCATCACGGCGATCGGAACGGAGAGGAAACCGGCCGTCAGCAGCAGCGCCAGGCCGTTCGCGGTGAACTTCAACACCCGGTCGCGGCGCGGGTTGTTGAGGCCCAGGGTCTGTGCGGCGCTCCAGAAGCCGTGCCGCACGTGCAGGCCCAGCGCCAGCATCGCCAGGCAGTAGATCCCGCCGCCGTACCAGGTGGAGAAGGAGGCCACGATGTTCTGGTACGGATGGCCGGCCTCGGCCCGCGGGTTCACCGTCAGCGTGGTCAGGTCCAGGATGTGCCAGACGACGAACAGGGCCAGGATCACCCCGCCCCAGCGCATCGTGCGGGTCGCGTAGCTCGCGCGCCGCCGCCGGTGGCGGTAGCCGACCGGCCGGGCGGCCAGGTCGCGCCGGCTCAACTGGTAGGCGGCCACCGCGTGCACCAGCACCGCCGCCAGCAGCACCAGGCGGGCCAGCCAGAGGAACCACGCGTACCCGAGGAACGGCTGCCCGACGGTGCGCAGCCAGGCCGCGTAGCCGTTCAGCTCGCCGGCTCCCAGGAAGACCTTGAGGTTGCCGAGCATGTGCGCGACCAGGTACGCCAGCAGCACCAGCCCGCTGACCGCCATGGCCGCCTTCTTGCCGACGGTCGAGCTCCAGAGGGTCGCCACCGCGGACCGCGCTCGCCGGCCGCTCCCTGTCGTCAGTGCCATGCCGACCACGGTAGGAAGCGGGCCGGGCAGACGTCCAAGACATCTTCCGGCTCGCCACGATAGGCAGTGGCTATGGAGTGGCTACCCTGGAGGGATGCAGCTCCAGCAGCTCCGCTACTTCGCCGCCGTCGCCGAGACGCGCCACTTCACCCGGGCGGCCGACCGCGAGCGCGTCGCGCAGCCCTCGCTCTCCCAGCAGATCCGGTCACTGGAGAGGGAGTTGGGTGCGGAGCTGTTCCACCGCACGCGCGGCAACATCGCCTTGACCGATGCCGGCGAGGCCCTGCTGCCGCTGGCCCGACGGATCCTGGCCGACGCCGAGAGCGCCCGGCACGCGGTGCAGGAGACCGTGCAGCTGCGCCGCGGGCGGGTGCGGCTGGGCGCGCCGCCGAGCCTGTGCACCAGCCTGGTGCCCGACGTGCTGCGCGCCTACCGGCGACGCCACCCGGGCGTCGAGCTGCTGGTGCGCGAGGACGGCTCGCGCGACCTGGTGCGCGTGCTCGCGGCCGGCGAGCTCGACCTGGCGCTGATCATCACCCCGCAGAGCGGCGAGGCGCCGGCGCCGGGCCTGGCGGTCACCGAACTGCTGCACGAGGACCTGGTGCTGGTCTCGGCCCGGCCCACCCGCCGGGGCCGGGCCGAGGTCGCGGACCTGCGCGAGCGGCCGCTGGTGATGTTCCGCGAGGGCTACGACGTCCGCGAGGCGACGCTGGCCGCCTGCCGGGCGGCGGGCTTCGAGCCGCGGTTCGCGGTGGAGGGCGGCGAGATGGACGCGGTGCTGGGCTTCGTCCGGGCCGGGCTGGGCCCGGCGGTGCTGCCGGGCATGGTCGCGGCCCGCAGCGGCCTGGCCGTCACCCCGTTCGCCGATCCGGCGCTGGGCCGGACCATCGCGGTGGCGCACGGCGCCGAGCTGCCGCTGAGCCGGGCCGCGGCGGCCCTGCGCGAGGTGCTGCTGGAGGAGCTCCGGGATGCCGAGCGGACGGGCTCCCTGCCACCGGGAACCCGTCTGCTGACCGGGAGGTGAGTGGTCCTCGCGGCGCCCGCCGCGCGGGCCCCGCTCAGACCTTCGCCGGCCGCCGCTTGGCGTGGCCGTGGCCGTGCACCGGTGCCGGCGTCGGCGTCGGTGCCGCGACCGCCGCCGGTGCGACCGGGTTCGCGGGTGCGGGCGCGCCGAGTGCCGCCAGCGCGTCCAGCAGGGCCTGGCCGCCGGGGCTGCCGAAGCCGGTGCAGGCGTCCCAGTGCTTGCCGGCGAAGTAGGCGCCGTTGTCGCCCTCGGTGATGTCCCGCAGGGTCCCGCTGGGGATCCTGGTGTAGAGCAGCGGGTTGAGGAACCCCACCGGTGCGCCGAGCGCCTGGTTGATCCGCGCCAGCAGCGCCGCCCACTGCGGGGCCGCCGCGCTGGTGCCGCCGACCACGGGGAAGTCGTGGCCGTCCACGCTGGGGATCAGCACGCAGGTGTTCGGGTCGGCCACCGCGGAGACGTCCGGCACGCCGCGGCCGATGGCGTGCGGCGGGTTGAACGAGGGCGGGATGCCGGCGTTCGTCTGCCAGGGCGGCAGCGGGAACCAGCGGCTGATGCCGCCGCCGGTGGCGTCGCGCTGCTGGTGCCCGTTCCAGACTGTCTCGATGATGGTGTCCGGCGGCTGCACCACCAGCCGGGTGCCGCCCACGCCCAGCACGTGCGGGCTGGAGGCGGGGAAGTCGGCGTGCGCGCGGTGGTCGGCGACCTGGTCGGCCGAGCCGTCGTCGCCCGAGGCGCAGCAGATGCTGATGTCGCGCAGGGCGGCCTGGGCGAAGAGCCCGTCGATCACCTTGAGCGCCGCCCGGCTGTAGGCCGAGCCGACCCCGTGGTCGGGTTCGGGCTCGTTGTTGCCGTAACTGCAGGAGATCACCGACGGATGGTTCACGGTGTCCTGCACGATGGCGTTCATCATGTTCACCCAGCCCTGCTCGGTGAACTCGGAGAAGTAGACGACGATCTTCGCCTTCGGGGCGAGCGCGCCGACCACCGACAGGTCGAGCATGATCTCGCCGGTGCTGTCGCCGCGTTCGTCGGCGGCCCGGTCGTCGCCGCCGGGGTCGTTGCCGGGCCCCTGCGCGACCACGTTGCTGATCTGCGGGGCGGCGATGCCCAGACCCTGTTCGAAGTAGGTCTTCAGGACGTCCAGCCGGTAGCCGCCGGAGTGGAAGCCGGGCGGGGTCATGTTGTTGAAGGCCATGACGGCGATGGTCTGGCCACTGCCGTCGGTGCCGGCCGGGTAGGAGTAGATCGCGTCCAGGTCGGTCGGCAGGAAGGCGCCGTCGGGTAGCTCGCCGCGCAGGCCGGCCGCGTCGGCCGGGCGGACCGCGTCGGCGGATCCACGGCTCAGCAGGCTGGTGCCCAGCGGGCGGTTGTCCAGTCCGAAGACGCCGGTGACGATGCCGTCGAGCTCGGCCGGCACGTGCACCGCGCCCTCGCGGCCGCGGTAGGTGCGCCACTGCTGGTGCGCGTCCTGGAAGCGGTAGCGGGCCAGGGTGACCTGGAACGCGTCGGCCATCTGGGCGGCGGTGCCGGCCAGCTGCACCCGGCGCGCGACGGGGTCGGCGTCGGCGACCTGTAGACCGTGCTGGTCGGCGAAGCGCCGCACGGCGTCGAGGTCGGCGTCGGCGACCCGGTCGGCCGTGGCCAGCGCCTCGCGCCCCAGCGGGCGGCGCAGCGTCGGCGGGACCATGGCCCGTTCGAGGACGCTCGGTGGCGGGGAGGTGTTCGGGTCGCTGCGGAGGTAGACGCTCACGGTCATCGACTCGGTGGGATCGGCGGGCCCGAGGACCTTGGCCCCGGGGCGCTTCACCCGGTCACTGTCCGGGAGCGTGACGTAACTGCTGTGCGACATGGGAGTCACCAGCTTTCGGCCTGTGCGGCCAGGGAGAACGTTCGGGAGAACCGCGGAGCGGCGACCGTGCGTGCCGATCGGGCTGTACAGCACACACGTCGCGCGTACGCGTACGTCGGACATGTACTTTGTATACTTAGCTTCTCCCCGGGAAACGGGGGAGTCAAGGGGGGACTGGCAGGTCGCGCCGAGGAGGCCGGGCATGGGTGGAAGCGGGAGAGCCGGTGACGGTCCCGAGCCGGCGGCCGGCCGGGCCAGGCTCAGCCGCCCGCGGGTGCTGGCCGCCGCGATCGCGCTGGTGGACCGCCAGGGGCTGGCCGCGCTGACGATGCGCCGGCTGGCCACGGACCTGGGGGTCGAGCCGATGGCGCTCTACCGCTACGCCTCGGGCAAGGAGGCGCTGCTGGACGGCACGGTGGAGGTCTTCTACGCCGAGGTGCTGGACGTGCTGGCCGCCGAGGACCGGGCGGCCGCGGAGAGCGCGCAGGGCACGGAGGGTGCGGAGGACTGGCGGGCCGCGCTGCACCGGGTCGCCCGTTCGTTCTGCGCGGTCGCCGACGCCCACCCGGAACTCTTCGCCCTGGTCGTCACCCGCCCGCTGACCGTCCCCCTCGCCCGGCGCCCCGCGCCGATGCTGCGGCTCAACGAGCACCTGCTGGAGGTGATCGGGCGGGCCGGCCACGACGACCGCACCACCCTGCGGATGTACCGGGCGCTGGTCGGCTGGGTGCTGGGCTACCTGCTGGTGGAGCGGCGCGTGGTGGTCGACAACCCGGACGAGCCGGACCCGCTGCTGCGGCTGGGCCTGCACCGGCTGGCCGCCGCCGACTACCCCCGCCTGCGGGCGCTGGTCCCGCTCTTCGCCGACCACGACGCGCCCGGCGAGCTGGCCGCCGGCCTGGACACCCTCCTCGACGGCTTCCCCGGCTGAACCGGCCTTCCCCGGCGGCGCCGTGACGGGCTGGCGCGCGAGGTGCCCGCGGCGGTGCGGGTGCGCTCCATCGGCTGACCGCACGTCAGTTCGCCCTGGTCGCGGCCCGGTCGGCCGACGGGCCCGACCGGGGTGCGGCAGCCGCGCGGGGGTGTGTCACGGCGGCGTCGGGACCGCAGCGCGCGGCACAGTGGCCTACAGGGTGGTCGGTGCGTGCAAGGCTCGAACGCCCACCCGTATTCTGACCTACCAGCACGGCCACCCGGGCCGTCCCCCCGCCCCGCCCGCCGCTCCAGCCACGAACCGGACATGCCATGACAGTGCTCCCCGTGCAGAACGCTGAAGTACCGCCGCAGGACCGGTCCGCCGGTTCCGCCGCAGACCCCGCGACCCCGAACCTCCGCGAGGACCTGCTCCGGTACGCCGACCTGGGCGGCTTCACGCTGGCCGCCGACACCCACGCCTGGTACGCCGCCGCCGGCGCGGTCACCGGGCCCGAGGAGGCGCGCGCCGCCTCCACCGTCCTCGCCGAGGTGCGTGGTGGCGACCTGGCGGGCGTGCGGGAGGCCGCCGGCCGGCTCGCCGCCGAGGCGGCCCTGCGCGAGCCGGTCACCCTCGCCGAGGTCACCACCCTGGTCGGTCTGTTGCGCCGGGTGCGGGAGACCGCGACCACCCTGCGCTCGGGCGCCTACGAGGCCGACCTCGACGCCCTCGCCGCCGCCACGGCCAACGGCAGCTGGCGCCGCGAGCGCGGCCTCAAGCTCTCCTGGGGCCGCCGCCGCAGCCTGCGGGCCGAGGCCCGCCGACTCGCCGTCGCCGCCCGGCCGCGCCGTGACGCGCTGCACGTGGCGCTGGTCGCCGCGGCCGCCGAGCGCGAGGAGTGGCAGGCGCTCGCCCCGGCCGCGGGCAGCGGGGCCCGCCCGGTGGACGCCGAACTCCTGGAGCTCACCGGCCAGTGCACCGCGATGCTGGCCGCCGCGCTGGGCGAGCTGGGTCGGCTGCTGGCGCCGCTCGACCTCACCGCGCTCGACTTCGACGAGCTGACGGAGCTGGTCGAGCGGCTGGCCGACGACGAGGGCACCCTCTACCGGCTGCCCGAACTCCGCGCCCTGCGCGCCACCCTGGAGGCCGGCGGCCTGACCGACCTGCTCGCCGAACTCGCCGCCGCCGGCGCCGACCGCAACGCGGCCGAGGCCGCGTACCTGTGGGCGGCGGAGGACCGGCGGCACGCCGAGGACGCCGAGGGTGCCGGGGACGCCGCTGAGGCCCGGGAGGTGGAGGCGGCTGCTGAGGACGAGGCTGAGGCCGTAGTTGAGCAGATCATCATCCCGGCCCAGTCCGTGGACTCCGACGCCGCCGTCGCCGAGCCGGAGGCGGTGCAGGAGCCGGAGGTCGAGGTTGCGGCTGTCGCCGAGCCGGTAGTTGAGGCGGAGCCCGAGGTCGAGGTCGTCGCCGAGGTCGAGGTCGAGGCTGTCGCCGAGCCGGTCGTCGAGGCGGAGCCCGAGGTCGAGGTTGCGGTCGAGGTCGAGGCGGCCGTCGAGCCCGAGCCGGTCGTCGAGCCCGAGGTCGAGGTCGTCGCCGAGGTCGAGCCCGAGGTCGTCGTCGAACCGGTGGTGGAGCCGGTCGCCGAGGTCGAGGTCGTCGTCGAGCCCGTCGTCGAGGCGGAGCCCGAGGTCGTGGCCGAGGCAGTCGCCGAGCCCGAGGTCGAGGTCGAGCCCGTCGTCCCCGTCGTCGAGGCGGAGCCCGAGGTCGAGGCCGTCGTCGAGCCCGAGCCCGTCGTCCCCGTCGTCGAGGAGACCCCCGCCCCCGTGGCGCGGGTGCGGCGGCCGCGGCGGCCGGAGGTCACGGCGGGGCGTCCGATCACCGCCTACAGCGCCGAGGAGCTGCTCGCCCTGGTCCGCTGGATCGACAGCGACTTCGTGCAGCGCACCGACGACGAGCTCCTGCGCGCCACCATGAAGGAGCTCGGGTTCGCCCGGCTCGGCCCCCGCATCAAGGAGGCCCTGGGCGCCGCCGTCGCGGCCGCCCGCCCCGGCACCACCGCCTGACCCACCCCCGCCCCACCCGCAGCACGCAGCACGGGCCCCGCAGGCCGCCTCACCGGCCGCCTGCGGGGCCCGTCCGCGTCCCCGTGCCGTTCCCGGGCGCGCGCTCAGCAGCTCCGCAGTTCCGGGACCTGGTTGAGCAGTTGCGAGCGGGTCGAGGTGAACGCCCGGTGCTCCTCGCTCCGCTCCCCGCCCAGCGGGAAGACCGCGACCCGGTGGCAGTTCATGAACGCCAGGCGGACCCCGAAGTGCCGCTCCAGGTTGCCCCGGATCGCGTCGCTGGCCAGGGCCCGCAGCAGCTGTCCGCGCTCGGCGTCCGACGGCGGCGGCACGTTGCTGTCGGCGAACGGGCCGCCGTTCTCGGCCAGTTCGGCGACGAGGTCGGCCACCGTCCGGTAGGCGTAGGGGAGCGAGGTGCGCACCGTGTCGGCGAAGTCGGCGTCGTCGACCTCACCGGCCTCGGCCCGGGCGAGCAGGGCGGGGGAGACGTCGAGGGACATGAGGGGCTCCGTTCGGTCGGCCTGCGACTTGATGGAAATGAAAGCCATTTCCATCAAGAGGATGCTCGACCACCCGGGAACCCGTGTCAAGCGACACTCCGGCGAGCCCGGACGGGCCTGCGGCAGGGTGGCGGTGGATGTGGCGGTGGGCGTGGTGGCGGCGGTGGCCCTCAGGCGCAGGTCGCCGGTCCGCCGTCGAGGGCGGCGGCGCCGGTGGCACCGTCGAGGGCGGCGGTCAGCCGGTCGACGCGGCGGCGCAGGTCGCCGATGTCCTCGGCGCCCAGGCCGGTGGCGGCGGCGATCCGGCCCGGGATCAGCAGGGCCTGCTCGCGCAGGGTGACGCCGGCGGCGGTGAGGTGGACGACCACCGAGCGCTCGTCCGCGGCGCTGCGTTCGCGGCGCACCAGGTCGGCGGCCTCCAGCCGCTTGAGCAGGGGGGAGAGGGTGCCGGAGTCCAGGCGCAGGTGCTCGCCGATCCGCTTGACCGGCAGCTCGCCGTGCTCCCAGAGGACGAGCATCACCAGGTACTGCGGGTAGGTGAGCCCGAGGTCCTTGAGCAGGTCCCGGTAGAGGCCGTTGAAGGCGCGTGAGGCCGCGTGCAGGGCGAAGCAGACCTGGTTGTCCAGGCGGAGGTACTCGTCTTCGGGCAGGCCGACGCTCATGTGGTCAGCGTAACATCTAGTTGTCGACGATTTAGTTGTGCCCAACTCAATTGTGTGATGTCATTCTGGTGTCGGAAGCGGTCGCAGCACAGCCGCTCCGGCCACCGACGTGATGCCCGACCCGACCCGAGGAGCCCGCCATGACCGCCCTGTACACTGCCGTCGCCACCGCCACCCACGGCCGCGAGGGGCGTGCCGTGAGCTCCGACGGCAAGCTCGACGTCCAGCTGGCACTGCCGAAGGTGCTCGGCGGCAACGGCGAGGGCACCAACCCCGAGCAGCTCTTCGCCGGCGGCTACGCGGCCTGCTTCGCCAGCGCCCTGGGCCTGGTCGGCCGCGCCGCCAAGGTCGACACCAGCGAGGTCGCGGTGACCGCCGAGGTGGCCCTGGACAAGGACGAGACCAGCTTCGCGCTCTCCGTGGTGCTCCGGGTCGAGCTGCCCGACGCGCTGCAGGGCGACCTGGGCCGCACGCTGGTCGAGCAGGCCCACCAGGTCTGCCCGTACTCCAAGGCCACCCGCGGCAACGTCCCGGTCGAGCTGGTCATCGAGTAGCACCCGGGCGGTACCCGTCCGCACGACGACGGGTCAGTTCAGCGGTACGTCCGCGAGCTGCCCCGGCGCGGTGCCCTTGAGCGCGCCCGACATGGCGTCGCGCCAGATCGGGCCGGCCAGCGTGCCGCCGAAGGCCTGGTCGACGACCTTGCCGCCGATCCGCTGGCCGTCCAGCGAGGTGGGGGCGTCGGTGTCGCTGACCACGGTGGCGCCGGCCAGCTCGGGGGTGTAGCCGACGAACCAGACCTGCTTGCCGGAGTTGGTGGTACCCGTCTTGCCGGCGCTGTCGCGGTCGGTCAGGCCGGCCGGGCTGCCGGTGCCGTCCTGCACCACGCCCTTGAGCATGGTGGTGACCTGGTCGGCGGTCTGGGTGGACATCACCTGGCTGCAGGTGGCCCGCGGCACGCTCAGCGTCTTGCCGTCCGCGTTGGTCACCGAGGTGATCGCGGTGGGCGTGCAGGAGACGCCGTGCGCGGCGAAGGTGGCGTACACGCTCGCCATCTCCAGCGGGGTGAGGTTGTTGCTGCCCAGCGCCATCGACGGCACGACGGCGAGCTTGTCGCCGTTCGCCTGCTGCTCGATGCCGAGCTTGTTGGTCATCTGGGCCACGTTGCACAGGCCGGTGTCGGCCTCCAGCGAGGCGAAGTAGGTGTTCACCGACTGCGCCATCGCCGGCGCCATGGTGAACGGGCCGACCAGCGACTTGGCGTCGTTGTGCACCTCGTCCCTGGTGGAGGTCCGCGCGCCGCTGCAGTCCTTCATCGCGGGCCAGTTCATGCTGTACGGCGAGGCGTAGGACTGCGAGGGCGTGATGCCGTTCTCCAGGGCCGCCGCCGCCACGATCGGTTTGAAGGTCGAGCCGGTCTGGAAGCCCAGGCCGCCGCCCATCGACTTGCCGACGTTCAGGTTGATCTGGGTCTGGTTGGCGTTCACGCCGTAGGGGCGGCTCTGGCCCATGGCGAGGATCCTGCCGGTGCCGGGCTGCACCACGCTCATCGCGGTCGCCGCCTTGTCGCCGGCGTAGACGTGGCTGGTCACCGAGGACTGCAGCGCGGCCTGCGCCTTGGGGTCCAGGGTGGTGTGGATCTGCAGGCCGCCGCGCTTCCAGAGCGCCGCCCGCTCGGCGGTGCTGGTGCCGAAGGCCGGGTCCTGGAGCACCTCCTGCTTCACGTAGTCGCAGAAGAAGCCCGCGCCCTGCTGCGCCGTGATGCACCCCTGGTGCGGCAGGGTCACGTTGAGCGTCACCGGGGAGGCGATCGCCTCGTCGGCCTGCGCCTGGGTGATGGTGCCGTACTGCGCCATCTTCTTCAGGACGGTGTCGCGGCGGTCCTTGGCGGCCTTGGGGTTGGCGATCGGGTCGTAGCCCGACGGCGACTGGACCAGTCCGGCCAGCAGTGCGGCCTGCGGCAGCGTGAGGTCCTTGGCGTGCGCGCTGAAGTACCGCTGGGAGGCCGCCTCGATCCCGTACGCCTGCTCACCGAAGAAGGTGATGTTCAGGTAGTTGGTCAGGATCTGGTCCTTGCTGAGCGTCTCCTCCACCTTGATCGCGTACTTCATCTCCTTGACCTTGCGGCCCACGGTCTGCGCCTGGGCCGCCTGGACCGCGGCCGGGTCGTCGCCGGCCTCGTCCACGAAGACGTTCTTCACGTACTGCTGGGTGAGGGTGGAGGCGCCCTGCGAGACCCCGCCGCTGGTGGCGTTCTTGTTGATCGCCCGCAGCACGCCCTTCATGTCGATGGCGCCGTGCTGGTAGAAGCGGTTGTCCTCGATGTCCACCAGGGCGGACTTCATCAGCGGGGATATCTGGTCGCTGGGGACCACCGTGCGGTCGCGGTCGTAGACCGTGGCGATCAGCCCGCCGTCCGCGTCGTAGATGCTGGAGGCCTGCGAGAGCGGCGGCGCGGTGAAGTCGTCCGGCAGGCTGTTGAAGTCCTCGACTGCGCCCTTGGCGCCCAGCCCGAGCCCGCCGACGGCGGGCAGGGCGATGCCCGCGGTGAGGACGCCGGCCGCCGCGCTGACGCCGAGGAACTTGGCGGTGAGCCTGGCTTTGTGGACGAACGATCCCGAGTGCGACGAAGACATGCCGAAGAGCCTATGCAGACAAGATGAGTAAATCGGGCCAAAAGCTGCGCGTTCTCTGTCACAGGCCTGCGACAATGTGCGTCTACGGATCACTCAACCGGGGGCGCTGCCGATGACCGCCGCCACGCCGGAGCTGCCCGGCCCGCTGGCCGCGCTGGCTCCGTACCTGGACCACTACGGCTACCTGGCGGTGGGGGTGCTGGTGCTGCTGGACAACGCCGCGCTGCCCGTCCCCGGGCAGACCGTGCTGATCCTGGCCGCGGTCTTCGCCGGGGCCGGCCGGCTCGACCTGGCCGCCGTGGTGGCCGTCGCGCTGGTGGCTGCGGTGGCCGGCGACTGCCTGGGCTACCTGCTGGGCCGCTCCGGTGGCCGGGCGATGGTGCAGCGCTACGGCCGCTACGTCTGGCTGACCGAGGAGCGGCTGCACCGCGGCGAGGAGTTCTTCGCGCGCTACGGCGGCCGGGTGGTGGTTATCGCCCGGTTCATCGACGGGCTGCGCCAGACCAACGGCATCATCGCCGGCACCACCGAGATGCCCTGGCGCCGCTTCCTGCCCTGCAACGTGCTCGGCGCGGTCCTCTGGGTGGGCGTCTGGAGCGCGGTGGGGTACCTGGCGGGCAGCAACATCGACGAGGTCTACCGGCAGGCCCTGCGCTTCCAGCTCTACCTGCTGATCGCGGTGGGCGTGCTGGCGGTGCTGCTGGCCGTGCGGCACCTGGTGCGCCGCCGGCGCGAGCGCTGACCGGCCCCTGGACACGGCGCGGCGCCGCCACCGGGATTCCGGCGCCGCGCGTCGCTCGCTCCCCCCGACGGATCCGCGGGCGTCAGGGCAGGACGCGCTCGACGGCGGCGGCGCCGTCCCGCTCCAGTGCCTCGCGGGCCTTCTCGATCAGGGCCGGCGTCGGGTCCTGCCCCGAGGCCATCACCAGGTCCTCGGGGTCGACCGGGTGCTCGGCCCCGGTGTGCAGCAGGTGGTCGGGGGTGGGCGACTCTCCAGCGATGGATTCGGACATGGAATGCCTCCGTGGCTCGGGGGGCGGTCGGCCGGATGGCCCTGCTCTCACGAGTGTGGAGCCGAAGCGGCGGCCCGCGCACCTGGGGCGGCGCCGCGGTTCGCCGGATTGGCCGTCCGGGAGGGCCACCGCCGGCCGTCCGTGCTTAACCTGCGGTCATGACCAGCCACGATGTGACGTCCCGGGTCGGGACCCGTTCCCGGGAGCAGGTTGAGAGCGCGCTCGCGCGCCTGGAGTACATCGGCGACACCCCCTTCGAGCCCTCGCACTCGCACCGCGGCTCGCTGGACGGCTACCGCTGGGCGTTGGGCCGCAGTCCGCTCGCCCCGGTGACCGTCAGCCAGGCCAGCGGCCCCGAGGGGCCCTGTCCGGCGCAGCTCGCCGCCGAACAGCAGGCCGCCCAGGTCCGGGAGCTGGACCTGCGGCTGGAGGACGAGCAGCGGGACTACGCCCGCGGCGTGCGCGACGCGCTGGCCTGGGTCGCGGGCCGCAGCGACGTCCAGCCGTAGCGCCCGGGCGAGCGGCCCGGCCCGGCTCGGCCCGGCGCGGTCAGGCCAGGTGGCGACGGAGGAACTCCAGCTGGTGTCCGAGCAGGCGGGCGTACCCGTCCCCGGCCGGCGCCGCGTGGGTGACCTCGCTCAGCGGCAGCACCTCGTGCGGGCGCCCCGCGGCCAGCAGCGCGGCGGACAGTCGCAGCGTGTTGGCCACGAACACGTTGTCGTCGGCCAGCCCGTGCACCAGCAGCAGCGGCCGGGTCAGCTTCGGAGCGTCGTGCAGCAGCGAGCAGGCCCGGTAGTGCTCGGGGAAGGTGTCGGGGTGGCCCAGGTAGCGCTCGCGCCAGTGCGTGTCGTAGAGCCGCTGGTCGCTGACCGCGCCCCCGGCGACGGCCGCGTGGAAGACGTCCGGGCGGCGCAGCACCGCGGCGGCGGCCAGCGTGCCGCCGAACGACCAGCCGCGCACGCCCACCCGGCCGGGGTCCAGCTCCCGGTGGCGCCGGACCATCTCGTGCAGCGCGGCGACCTGGTCGTCCAGGACCGGGCCCAGGAAGTCGCCGTGGATCTCGCGCTCCCAGCGCGGCCCGCGCCCGGGCGTGCCGGCCCCGTCGGTGACCAGCACCGCGAAGCCCTGCTCGGCGAACCACTGCGAGACGAACATGTGGGCGCTCTGGTCGGCGGTCACCTTCTGCAGGCCGGGGCCCGCGTAGGGGTCGACCAGCACCGGCAGCGGGTCGTCGCCCGGCCGGTGCCAGGAGGGCAGGAAGAGCAGCGTGCGCAGCTCGCGCGGGCCGACCGTGGAGCGGGTGACGCGCAGCGCGAGCACCGGCTGCGCGGCGTGCGAGGCGAGCGGGACGTCGGGCCCGGCCGGGGCGCCGGCGTCGTCCAGGCGCAGCACCCGGGTCCGGCTGCCGGGACGGTCCGGGGTGCGGGCGGTGTGCACCAGGGTGCCCGCCCGCAGCAGGCCGTCGTGCAGGCCGGGCTCCGCGCTCAGCCGGCGGACCCCCTGGTCGGCCCGGTAGGACCAGAGCTGGATCTCCGTGGGGTCCTCGCCCGCGGTGAAGAGCACCCGCTCGCCGTCCACCCCGAGCACGGCGCGCAGTTGCAGGCCCTCGTCGGTGACCGGGACGCCGCCGACGGTCAGCCGCCGGGTGCCGTCCCGGTCGACCGAGCCGAGCAGCAGGCCGCCCTCGGTGCGCGCCGGCAGACCGGGGACCAGCTGCACCCAGTGCTCGTCCCGGCGCTCGTGCAGGATGCGGGTGGCGCCGTCGGCCGGGTCGAGGGCCAGCAGCCGGGTGGTGCGCTGGTCGCGGCTCTGCACGGCGGCGAACGGACCGTGCGCGTCCCAGCCGGCGGCGGTGAGGTACTCGAAGGCGGCCCGGTCCCAGCGCACCTCGGTGCGGTGGCCGGTCAGGTCGGCGAGCCAGAGCGAGACGTCCGCGTTGGGGCTGCCGGCGCCCGGGTAGCGCACCGCGCGCGGCCGGCGGTCCGGATGGGCCGGGTCGGCGAGGTGCCAGAGCGCGACCGCGGAGGTGTCGACCCGGGCGACCAGCAGCCGCGAGCCGTCCGGTGCCCACCAGTAGCCGCGCCGGCGGCCCATCGACTCGGCGGCGACGTGCTCGGCCGCGCCGAGGACCACGTCCGGTCCGTCCGGGGCGGCCAGCGCCCGGTCGCCGCTGCCGTCGGCGCCGATCACCCGCAGCGCGCCGCCGCCGAGGTAGGCGATGTGGCGCCCGGTCGGGTCGGGCCGCGGGTCGCCGACCGGGCCGGGCGCGGGCAGCCGGCGGGCCGCGCCGGTGGCGACGTCGACCGTCCAGAGGCTGCCGGAGAGCGCGAAGACGGCGAGCTCGACCGCCGCGTCGGTGGCGTAGCCGACGATGCCGGCGCCCTGCTCCCGGGTGCGCTCGCGCCGGGTGCGCTCCTCCTCGCAGAGCTGCTCCTCGCCGCCGCCCAGCAGTTCGGCCGGGTCGACCAGCAGCCGCTCGGTGCCGTCGGCGCAGTCGAGCGCCCAGAGGCAGCCCGCCGGGTCCTCGCCGCCGCGGCTGCGCAGGAAGAGGAGCCGGGTGCCGTCCGGGGTCAGGGTGAACCGGCTCGGTGCGCCGAAGGTGAGGCGGCCGGTGCGGGTGAGCTGCTGGGGCAGGGAGATGGTCGGCATACTGACACTCTGTCACCCGGACGGTGGCAGCCGTGCGGTGGGTCCTGGCGCCGCCCGCGCAGTCGCGTGCGGCGCCGTGCGGAGGGTCGTGCGGCCGGTCGCGCGGCGGGCCGGTCGGCTCAGTGCGGCAGGCCGTGGGCCGCGGCCAGCCGGCCCAGGGCCTGGTGCAGGACCTGCCGGTCCTGCTCCTCCAGGGCGGCGAGCAGCTCGCGGCCGAGCTCCTCGGCGGTGGCCGCGCAGCGGGCGAGCAGCGTGCGGCCCGGCTCGGTCAGCACCAGCTGCTGGCGCCGGCGGTCACCGGGGTCGCGCAGCCGCCGCACCGCGCCCAGCGCCTCCAGCCGGTCGGCGACGGTCACCACCAGGCTCGGCGCGACGCCCATGGTGCGGGCCACCTCCAACTGCGAGGCGGGGCCGCCGGCCTGGAGCAGGGTGAGCAGGCCGACGTCCTTGGGCTTGAGGCCGAACGCCTCGATCCGCTCGGTGAAGCGCTCGGTGACGAGGCTGCCGAGGGTGCCCAGGCGGAAGGTGACGGTCGCCGGCAGCGGGACGGGGGAGGGAGCGTTCATGGCAACAACGGTAGCAGGCGGTAACGATTTGATGAACGAATGATTGGCCGGTGGAGGTACTTCGCCGGCGCCGCGCCGTCGGCAGGGGCCGGTGGGACGGCCCGGATGGGTGGGACGTCCGGGGTCGGGGACGGTGACCGGGGGGTGACGGGCGTCCGGCCGAAAAGGGCGGCCAATCTGGCCGTCCGGGGTGCGGCGGGGGCCCGGCAGGGCCAGGCTGGGCATACGGGTGGAAGCCGAGCGGGCACACAGGGTGACCGATCCCGGATCCGCCCGATCCTGGAGATCTCACCCTGGAGCTGACCCGATGACCTCGGACCTGACGACCCACCAGCTCACCGCCGCCCGGCCGCCGATCCCGATCGACTACCACCCGATCGAGGGCCCGGCCCAGCAGCTGCTGGTCAGCGGCGAGCAGCTGCACGCCAACGCGTGCCTCTACTGCGGCACCGACCAGCAGCAGCTGCACACCGCCGGCCACGCCTACACCCACAGCGGCGGCCTCGCCTGGGTGGTGGTGGCCTGCGCCGCCCACCTGGCGCTGGGCCGCGCCGAGGTGCAGGCGGCCCAGGCCGCCGCGCAGAAGGCGGCGACCGGGCAGCCGGTCGAGGGGATCGAGGCGGTCGAGGTGATCGAGGCGGTGCGGGGGCTGGCGCTGGCCGAGCCCCCGGGGCTCGGTGAGCGGGCGGTGTAGGCACCGCCGACGCGCGGACGGCCCGCCTGTCGCAGGCGGGCCGTCGGTGGCGGGGGTCAGAGCCGCTCGGGCGCGGCCAGGCCGAGCAGCTCCAGCCCCTGGGCCAGCGTGCGGGCGGTGAGCCGGCAGAGCAGCAGTCGGTTCTCCCGGGTGGCCCGGTCGGGGGCCGACAGCACCGGCCCGTGCTCGTAGAAGGCGCTGAACGCCACCGCGAGCCGGTGCAGGTAGTCGCAGAGCCGGTGCGGCTCGCAGCTGCCGGCCGCGGCCGTCAGCGCCGCGCCGAACTCGTCGAGCAGCAGGGCCAGCACCCGCTCCGAGGGCAGCAGCACGACGTCCGGGTTCGCGCGGGCCACGGCGTCGGCCGGGGCCTTGCGCAGGATCGAGTGGATCCGGGCGTGCGCGTACTGCAGGTAGACGCCGGTGTCGCCGGTCATCGACACCATCCGAGCCGCGTCGAAGGCGTAGTCGCGGGCCCGCGAGGTGGACAGGTCGGCGTACTTGACGGCGGCGATGCCCAGCTGCCGGGCCAGCTCGGAGCGCTGCCCGGGCGAGCGGGCGGCGCCCCGCGGGTCGGCCTCCCTGACCGCGACCGCCTCGCCCGCGCTCGCCACGGCCTGCTCCAGCAGGTCCACCAGCCGCACCGTCTCGCCCGCCCGGGTCTTGAACGGCCGCCCGTCCGGGCCGGTCACGGTGCCGAACGGCAGGTGCTCGGCGTGCACGTGCGCGGGCAGCCAGCCGGCCCGCCGGGCGGTCTCGAAGACCATCCGGAAGTGCAGCGCCTGCCGGTGGTCCACCACGTACAGCAGCCGGTCGGCGCCCAGCACCGAGACCCGCTCGCGCACGGCGGCCAGGTCGGTGGCGGCGTAGCCGTAGCCGCCGTCCCGCTTGCGGACGATCAACGGCACCGGCTCGCCGTCCGGTCCCAGCACGTCCTCGAAGAAGACGCAGAGCGCGCCGTTCGACCGCACGGCCACGCCCGCGGCCTCCAACTCCTCGCAGAGCTGGGGCAGGACCGGGTTGTAGTGGCTCTCGCCGACCGCGTCCTGATCGGTGAGCAGCACGTCGAGCTGCCGGTAGACGGCCTCGAAGTGCTGCTTGGACTCGGCCACCATCCGCTGCCAGGCCGCCACCGTGGCCGGGTCGCCGGCCTGCAGGGCGACCACCCGGCGCCGGGACCGCTCGGCGAAGGCCGGGTCGGCCTCGAACCGGGCCCGGGCGGCCCGGTAGAGCAGGGTCAGCGAGCCGAGGCCGCCGGGCTGCCGGCCGGGCTCGCCCTCGGTGTCCGGTACGTCCGGTACCTCGTCCGGCACGTCCGGTTCGACCTGCTCGTCCTGGAACTGGATCAGCATGCCGAACTGGGTTCCCCAGTCGCCGAGATGGTTGCGCCGCACCACCCGCTCGCCGCCGAAGGCCAGGATCCGGGCCAGCGCGTCGCCGATCACCGTGGACCGCAGGTGGCCCGCGTGCATCTCCTTGGCCACGTTCGGCTGGCTGTAGTCCAGGACGGTGGTGGTGCCGGGCGCGGCCCAGGGCGCGACGCCCAGCCGGTCGTCGGCCAGCCGGGCCTCGGCCTGCCCGAGCAGCGCGGCATCGGTCAGCGTCAGGTTGACGAAGCCCGGTCCGGAGACCTCCCAGCCGGCGATCAGCGGGTCACCGGTCGGCGCGTCGGCGGCCAGCACGTCGACGACCCGCTGGGCCAGTACCCGCGGCGCGGTGCCGAGCGTCCGTGCGGCGCCGAGCAGCCCGTCGACCTGGAAGTCCGCGCGCTCGCTGCGACGCAGCTGCGGGTCGCAGCCGGGTGCGTCGGGCAGTGCCGCGTCGATCGCCTGCTGGAGGCGGACGCGCACCGAGGCAGCGAGGGGGGAGACCGAGGTCATCAGGGCGGCCCTTCTGTGCGGGGTCGGGTCGGGTCGGTCGGGTCGGGGGACCGACCGGAATCCGGACAGTCTGGAGGAGCGGACCGGTGGCTGTCGCCGGGTTTTCCGGTCTCCCCGGGCGCCCGGGGCCGGTCCGCCGGGTGCGGCCGGTGCGTCGTAGGGTGACGGGATGTCACTGGTGAGCCTTCACGACAGGTCCGAACTCGCCGCGCTGTTCGGGCGGGACCCCGCGCTGCACCTCTTCGAGCTCGGCGACCTGGACGACCTGCTGTGGCCCGGCACCACCTGGTACACCTCCGCACACGGCGGGCCGGTGGCGCTGCTGTACGCGGTGAGCCAGACGCCCACCCTGCTGGGCTTCGGCCGCCCCGCGCAGGCGCCGGCGCTGGAACGGCTGCTCGACGCGATGCTGCCGGTGCTGCCCCGGCGCTTCCTGGGGCACCTGACCGGGAACGGGGCGAAGGTGCTGGAAGCCGCGTACCGGGTGGACCACCGCACCACCATGCTCCGGATGGCGCTCACCGACCCCGCCCGGGCCGCCCGCCACGAGGGCGGCCCCTGGCGTCCCGAGGTGCTGCGCCGCGCGGACCTGCCGGAGCTCACCGGCCTGTTCGCCGAGGCCTACCCCGGCAACTGGTTCGACGAGCGGATGCTCGACAGCGGCCAGTACGTCGGCGTCCGGCACGAGGGCCGGCTGGTCGCCACGGCCGGCGTGCACGCCTACTCCCCGACCTACCGGGCGGCCGCGATCGGCAACGTCACCACGCATCCGTTGCTGCGCGGCCGCGGCGCCGCGGCCGCCTGCGTGGCGGAGCTCTGCCGCCTCCTGGCACGGTCCGTCGACCACATCGGGCTCAACGTCCGCGCCGACAACGCCCCGGCGCTCGCCCTCTACCGGCGGCTGGGCTTCACCGACGTCACCGAGTTCACGGAGGGCGTCTTCACCGCCGCCTGAACCCGGGACCTCGCGACCCGCGCCGTTCCAGGGCCCGGCCCAGGCGCTCCAGCCACTCCTCGGCCGTACCCCGCACCCGTGGGTGCTCCGCGCGGAACCCCTGCCAGTCCACGGACCACCGCGCCACGGCGTCCCGGCCCAGGGCATCCGCCGCCGCCGGGCCGCCCGGCGCCTGGCGGAAGACCGTGCGCAGCAGCCGTGGGGAGAGCGTGGTGGCCGCGGCCTCCGCGAGGAGGACCGCGTCGTAGAGGTCCTTGGCCTGCGCCCGGCCGTGCGTGGCGCAGTCGGTGTGCAGCCACAACAGCTTCCAGGCGAGCGACAGTTCGCGTCCGGCGGTGCGCACGGGGGTCCGTCCTGCGCCGTCGCCGCGGGGGATCGCCGTCAGGACGGGGGGCTCCGGCAGCCGCTCGTCGCGGGCGAAGTCCAACCGTGCCTCGCCGGGCGGCAGGCCCCGCGCCCGCCAGGGGACGATGAGGCGGACGCCCGCGGTGCCGTACTCCGCGTAGGTCCAGGTGCCGTCGGCCCGGGCGGCGTCCGCGTCGAGCAGCACGCCCGGCGCGGCCTGCGGCCGCTCACGCACCAGGTCGAGCAGGGCCTCGTGCGGCGGGTCGTACTCCGGCTCCGCCTCGACGATCCAGTGCAGTCCCTCGGGCGGCGTCACCGGCCGCAGGCCGCGGGTGCCGAAGTCCTCGAACCGCCAGATCTCGTACCGGCCGGCGCCGTCCGCCGCCTCCGGCCACTGCTGGACCTCCGCCACCTCCGCCACGTACGGGTAGGGGTGCTCGGGATCGAGGGGGACCAGCGGGGGCGGGGGGACGATCCAGTCGAGGTCGGCGGGCTCCCGCGCGTCGGACCCCACCCAGGCCGACATCACCATGCTCCCCCGCAGCACCAGGGCGTCCCCCAGCGGGGACCCGGCGACCAGGGCGAGCAGGTGGTCGAGCACGGCCCGGTGCGCGGTGCGCCACCGTTCGCCGTCCACGGGCAGGGTCACCGGATCTCCCACCTCATCGTCAGGGGGCGCCGAAGTCCTGGGTCCACCAGGGGCCGCCGGGGCCCAGGTGGATGCCCACGCCGATCTCCTTGAACGAGCAGTTGAGGATGTTCGCCCGGTGGCCGGGGCTGTTCATCCAACTGTCCATCACCGCGGCCGGATCGACCTGGCCGCGGGCGATGTTCTCGCCCCAGGTGCTCCAGTGGTAGCCGGTCGCGTCGATCCGCTGCTGGGGGCCGGCGCCGTCGGGGTTGGTGTGGTCGAAGAAGCTGCGCGCCGCCATGTCGTCGGACTGGCCCTGGGCGGCGCTCTGCAGCTTGGCGTTGGCGGTCAGCGGGCCGCAACCGTTCTGCGCGCGCTGGGCGTTGACCAGGTCGAGGACCTGCTGGGCGTAGGCCGCCACCGAGGCGGTGGAGCCGGCCCGCGGGGTGGCGGAGGCGGTCCTGGCGGGCGTCGGGGCGGGGCTCGTACCGGCGGGGGTGGGGCCGGCGGTGCGCGAGGCGGAGGGTGAGGCCGGGGCGCCGGAGGGCGAGGTGGAGGGAGCGGCGGCGGAGGGGGCCGTGGAGGGTGACACCGACGGGGCGGCGGAGGGCGAGGCGGAGCCGGCCGGGGCGCCGGCCATCGGCGCGCCGGCCGAGACGCCGTCCACCAGGACCGGTTGCCCGCCCGCGGGGCCGACCAGGTCGAGCGGGGCGCCCTGGGCGGCGGCCTGGAA